>JAHFUF010000439.1 GCA_023265235.1 Blastocatellia bacterium | reverse complement strand
ACTTTATCACGAAGAAATACCTCTAGTTTTTATAAAGCAATTTCGTGACCTTGAAAACGGCAACCGTGCTTGTTATCAGGCTCTTGTCAATTCTTTTGCTCGTATGACTAAATTTCATACTGGTGGATTTTTGCCTGGAAACTATAAAGTCAAAGTGAGCAACTTCCAAAGCCACCCAATTATTTCTGATCTAGGGTTAACAGGTGAAGAAATAGATGTACTTGCAGCCTTTTACACTTATTATGATTTTCGTATGGATGGAGGAACAGTAATTTGGCAAGCTCCAAAATCCCCTTTAGAAAAAATCTGTTATAAAATGTCTAAACCATTTTCTCTATTAAAAAATTTAAACAAACTTTGGTCAAAATAATGGCTGCTCAATAGGAGGTCAATAATGCCAAAAGTCGTTATCCTAGGTGGAGGAGTTGCAGGTTTAAGCGCGGCACATGAATTGTTGGAGCGTGGTTTTGAAGTAGAAGTCTATGAATCTAAAACTATTGCTGGAGGTAAGGCACGTAGTATTCCTGTCAAAGGCTCAGGAACAGATGGTAGACCAGACCTTCCAGGAGAACATGGTTTTAGGTTCTTCCCTAGTTTTTATAAACACTTGCCTGACACTATGAAACGCATTCCTTATAAAAACCCTAAAACAGGTGTTTTTAATAGCAATGGTGTTTATGGAAACCTAGTACAAGCTACTAGGCTAGGACTTTATCAATTTGGGCAAACCCCGCTTATTACCCTAGCAGGCTTTCCTAGAACCTTGTCTGATTGGGCACTGATATTTCGCGATCTGATTTTCCCTCCAGTAAAATTTTCTCTTTCAGACCTAACCTTTTTTGCTACTAGGATTTTCCAAATCTTAACAAGCTGCGAAGAACGTCGAACCGACGATTATGACAAGCTTTCTTGGTGGCATTATATTGATGCAGAAAATCGTTCTAAAACTTACCAAGATTTTTTTGCCAACGGTCTTACGCGCTCTTTGGCAGCAGCACAAGGACAACTAGCAAGCACAAAAACCATTGGGACAATTTTTATTCAACTATTTTTAGACCTGCTTCGCCCTGCGACTACTAGTGATTTACTACTTAATGGCCCAACTAACGATGTTTGGATAGAGCCTTGGGTTAGCTATTTAACTGATTCTAATCTACATGCTAAACCTGTTAAATATTGGCTTAATTCTCCTCTTAAAGCAATAAATTGTAAGGGGCAAAAAATTTATAGTGTGACAGTTGAAATAGAAGGAAAACCTAGTGAAGTTCGTGGCGACTACTATTTGTTTGCTGTCCCTGTTGAAGCGATGGCTAATTATATTACTAAAGATCTAACAGACATTGACCCATCACTAGCTAGCATTATAGAGCTTAAACAATATGTTAGGTGGATGAATGGAATACAGTTTTTCCTAAAAGAAGATGTTCCAATGGTACGAGGTCATGTCGCTTATGTTGATTCACCTTGGGCAGTTACCTCAATATCTCAACATCAATTTTGGGCTAATGTAGATTTAAGTAAATATGGGGATGGTAAGGTTAGAGGAATCATTTCTGCTGACATCTCAGACTGGTTTACTCTTGGATTAAACGGCAAAGAAGCCCGCAATTGCACTCGTGAAGAAATAAAAGATGATGTTTGGAAACAAATGAAACTTAGTATTAATGTTAATGGCCGAGAAATACTTAAAGATAGTAATCTCCATAGTTGGTCTCTTGACCCAGATATTACTTGCCATGACACAGAACTATCCAACGGTGAACCATTACTAGTTAACTATGTTTGTACTTGGGGTATACGCCCTAAGGCAAATACTCAGGTTAGCAACATGTTTTTAGCCTCAGATTATGTGCAAACATTTACAGATATAGCTTGTATGGAAGCAGCTAATGAAGCTGCACGTCGTGCAGTCAATAGTATTTTATCTGTTAGTTCAGTAAGTCAGCCTAATTGTCAGATATGGGATTTACATGAACCATCTATTTTTAAGCTTTGGCACTTAAATGATTATCGCCGTTGGAAAAAGGGTTTGCCTTGGAATGGAAGAATATTTGGGTAACAAATAAGCTTTGCAATTATTTTTTATAACTCAACAGATCCTTTATTGATCGGTGATCTGTTGATTATTATCTTAAAAATGGGTAAAAGCTTACTCTCTATCTACTTCTATTTTCTATAGATAAATCTAGGGGAAACAAACTAGCTTTGCTATATGTGATATGGTGGCTTGCTAGCACAACGCTTTGTGGTAACATAGACTCATTTGTTTCTCTTATCTACTAGTAAAGAAAAAACTAACCGACATTTGGAAGGATTGTGTCTCTATGCATATAGATCGAACCTGGACTATTACATTTGATCAAATAGAACAGGAACGGCTAAAAGTTGAGGTAGCTATACTTGAGTTACCAACAGATCTTGGTCGCCCACTACTTTTACGTGTGGTTGGAACAGCACAAATCACCCTTCCATCACGAGCAATTGACCGTATTGTAGTAGAAATAGACATTGCTCGTACTACTTTCTTAAACAGCAACAATTCTTTACTAGATTATCGCCGTCGCTTTCCTACAGTAATTTCCTTTTATGAAGAATTGATTACGCTTTCTAATCCTCACCGCCGTAGTGCTTAGAATCTATTTGTTTAGTTTCTTAAGTCATAAGAAAAAGTTTTTCTCTTTATAGGACAGCCAAGCAAGGTTGCCCCCTACTTAATCTCTTAAACCTTGTTATAGAACAAAGATATATTTACTGCCATAAATCCCCGGCTTTAATGATAGTTTTTTATTTAACCTTTCGCGTCTTTGATATAAGGCAAAATAATCAAAATATAAATAAAACACAAATTCATTATCTTTGGAGGTATTATGGAGAAGAGTCCACTTAAACAATTTCGCTCGCAAATATTTGCTATTTTACTAATACTTGCGGCTAGTTTTTCTAGTATTATTGCTCAAAATCAAGTTCAGGCACAAACTAACTTAAACCCTGAGATCAGCAACGTTACGCCAAATACTTTACGAACAGAAGGTGGCATAGAAGTTACTATAACAGGAAAAAACTTCTCCTCTGACACAGTAGTAGTTTTAGGCGGAAGCCTAATTAAAAACCCTACTCTCACTTCTAGCAGTGAAATTCGCTTCCAAGTTCCACCCCAAGCTATTGCTGGAGCAAAAACCTTAACAGTATTAAACAATAAGGGTATTGCTCAAAAAGAGTTAAGGGTAATTGATAAATCTGTTTCTGGTCTTTCAGTCGGTGAAATTACTACAATTGCTGGTGGAGAAGCAACTACTGGTAATGGTGAATTAGCAACTAAAGCTAACATTAACTCTCAATCGCTTGCTTATGATAGAGAAGGCAATCTTTTTATTATGGAAGCAAACCAAATACGCCGTATTGATGCAAAAACAGGAACCATTAATACAGTAGTAGGGCTTGGCAGTTCTACTAAAGAAGGCGACTTAGCACTGCTAGCTAAAATTGAACCTAATGGTATAGCTATAGCTTCAGACGGGGCTATTTTTATTGCTGATCGACTAACTAAAACTGTCAAACGAGTAGATGCTTTAACTAAAACTATTAAAACATTTGCTGGAGGTAAACCTGGCACTGCTTCTGGTGATGGTGGGTTAGCCACAGAAGCATCTCTAGGAGGTGGTGTTACCGATATAGCTTTAGATCAAAATAATAACCTTTTCTTAATTGCAGGAGACTTTGATAATCTCACAGTAAGAAAAGTAGATAGTAAAACAGGTATTATCACCGCTTTTGCAGGTAATGGACAAGGAAGTTTTTCTGGTGATGGTGGACTTGCTATTAATGCTGGCATTACCCCTCAAAAGATAGCTTTAGATAGTCTTGGAAACCTTTTTATCTCAGACTTTTCTAATACTAGAATTAGACGTGTTGACGCAAGTACAGGCATTATTACTACTGTTGCTGGTAATGGTGGTAACAGTGGTAGCTTCTTTGACCCAATAGATGGTAAACCTGCAACATCTGTCGGAATAGTTCCTAATAACTTAGCTTTGGATAAAGAGAATAATTTTGTCTTTTCTGATGTAAGAGGATTACTTAAAGTAGATACAAAAACTGGTTTAATAAAAAGACTCCCTGTCACATCTCTAATTCCTACCGATGAAGCTGGAGGAGGGTTTGGTTTATTTGGTGTATCTGGAGGTTTTACATTTAACAGTGATAATAATCTTGTTTTTAATTATGATGGTATAGTTTTTGAAATCCTTTCCTCTAGCCCTACAGGAGAAAATAGGAAACTTGCTGGCATAAGAACAAACAACTTTAGCGAAGATGGCTCACCTGCTATAACATCAAACCTTGGAGGAATTACAAGTGCAGTCAGTAATATTTCAGGTGATATTTTTATAAATGATCTAAATAATAAGTACGTAAGAAAAATAGATAGTAATAGCGGCTTAATTACTACCATTGCTGGAGGGGGGCCAAAATCAGTTTTTAGTCCACATGCAGGAGATGGTAAAAATGCTAATTCTCCTGAGGTTGCTTTTTATCCTGCCTCTATTGCATTAGATTTCCTAGGTAATCTTTATGTTGGAGATTTTTTCAATGAGAATGTTCGTCGTGTTGATACTTTTTCTAATATTATTACCACATTTGCTGGTAATAGTGATGATGAAGGTTCTACTGGCGATGGCGGGCAAGCTAAAAATGCTGGTCTAGGAAATGTTAACGATGTGGCTTTTGACCCTCAAGGCAATCTCTTTATTTGCGCTGATTTTAGCATTCGCCGCGTTGATGCTAATAGTAAAATTATCACTACTATTGCTGGTAATGGGAAACGCAATTTTGCTGGTGATGGTGGGCTTGCCACTAACGCTACAGGAGGGTTTATCGATTTAACTATTGGCTCAGGAGGTAATATTTTTGTTGTTGATAGCGAACTTTCTAATACTGGCAAAGATAGAGTTCGTCGTATTGATACTCGTACAGGCATTATTACTACTGTAGCAGGTGGTAATAATACAACATTTACAGGTGAAAATGGCCCTGCTACTAAGGCTGGATTAGGTAATATAAGCAGTATTGTTGTT
>JAHFUF010000025.1:7546-17533 GCA_023265235.1 Blastocatellia bacterium | reverse complement strand
CAACCCCTACCCATAATCCTTGATAAGTCCCTACTGTAGAATCAAATGTTGCTACTACTTGATAAAACTTCTCTGGTACAAAGTTAGTGATTTCAGCTTCACGACTAACTATAAAAGCAAGCGTAGGGGTTTGGACACGGCCTACACTGTATAAGTCACTTTTTCCACTAAAACTAGAATTAGTTCTTGCCTTGATGGTAAATGCCCTAGTAATGTTGAGTCCAATTAACCAATCTGCACGTTGACGAGCATGTGCTGAATCTCTTAGTCCTGCATAATGACTAGCTGGCTTTAGGTTGCCAAACCCTTTTAATATTTCATCTTTGGTAAGTGATGAGATCCAGAGCCTTTCTACAGGCTTCTTACACCCTGTTAGGAGATAGACAAGGTGGAATATAAGCTCGCCTTCTCTACCAGCATCAGCACCGTTTACTAACGATAGCACCCTAGAATCATTAACTAGGCTTTTAATCACCTTAAATTGAGCAGATGTGTTTGAGTTAACTTGGTACTTAAAGGTTTCAGGGATAAGAGGTAAAGTAGCAAGTGACCATTGCTTTAGCTTCTCATCATAAACCTCAGGATTAGCTAGTTCTACCAGATGGCCAATGCACCAGGTCACAATATAACCATTTCCTTCCAAATAGCCTTCTCTCCTTTGGCTTACTCCTAAGGCTGCGGCTATATCTCTAGCTAGTGAAGGCTTTTCCGCTATGATGAGTTTCATAAACTACTCCTTTTTAACCAGCCTGTAATAATCAACTAATAAAACCATTTAGTAAAATATTACCCTATATAATAAAGAAAATATAAGCATAACAAGCGTTACTGTAATAGGCAAGATGTTAACAGCCAGGCTAGCAATAGCCAACCCTTCCAAACTACTATTAAATCATTTTATTAAAAGCCTCAATAAAAAGTTAGGTATTTTATTATTTTTACCTAATAAATAAAACGAGTTTTTTATGATTATTGCTCGCTTTTGCTACTTTGTTGTCTTTACCTTTAGTCCTTTTTATAATCTCTAATCTCATCCATTAAGTTATCTGCCAAATTACAGATATATCTTGCCGCCTCGCTCCAGTCTTTGATGGCTAACTTAACAACTAATTCTGAGCTGGTTGTAAGTTTTGAACAGATAGTAACTATTGTAAATAAAGAGGTAGATAAAAACAATGGAATGTATAAAAATAACAAAATATGACTTCATAGATATGTTAGGTAGCAATTTCTCATAATATAGATATAGTGGGTAAAAACAAATTACCACAATAACTTGTATAGTTAGAAATAAATCTCTTATAAACAAGCTTAAACTATCCTTAATATTACTATTGTTCATTTTATTTTTTCTGATCTTTTATTTTTCCATATCTTATTGATTTATAATATTTTAACCTACTCTCAAAACTCGCAACCAGCTCAATATGAAGAAGAAGCTCTTGCCTGTGAAAGAACCATAGCCAATAAATTAAATGCTTTGGGTTATCACCCTACTAAGGTACTCAAAAGTAAACAAAAAAAAAGATTCCACAAACAGACGCTATTTTTGATCGACTAAAAGAAGTTAATCCAGCCGCTGATAAATCTAAGTATCAATTGCCAATTTCATTAGACACAAAAGCAACTGTAAAAATAGAGCCTTTTTCAAGAGGTGGAAAATCTAGAATATTAACCAAAGCATCTGATCACGATTTCAAGCCTGATGGGAAATTAACTTCTTTTGGCATCTTTTTGCCAAAGTACGATGATCTATTTCTTTACTTCACACCATTTTCAGTTACCAGCGATTTATTGTTGATATTGTTGATACTTTAGAGCAATGGTGGCTAAAACAGAAAAACTTTTTCCTCATGTTACTACATTAGTTATTAATCAGGACAATGGGACTGAGAATCAGAGTCATCGCACACAATTGATCAAACGTATGGTTGAGTTTGTTTCAAAATCAGCCACATCAGTTTGTCTTGCCTACTATCCTCCATATCATAGTAAATATAATCCTATCGAGCGTTGCTTTGGTATTTTGGAGAACCATTGGAATGGTGCTATTTTGGACAGTTTAGATGCTGTGCTTAATTTTGCTCAATCTATGGCCTTCAATGGCAAACACCCTCAAGTTAAATTGATAACCAAGCCTTACCAAACTGGTGTCAGGGTTACTAAGTCTATTGTTAAAGCTTTGGAAACCAAACTTGAACGTTACCCTGGTCTTGAAATGTGGTTTATTCATATCCACTCTGCTCCCTAATATTGGGAGATTTTATTTTTTCTAAAACCCTTAGGTTTTATATTAGCCAATTTATGGATGGGTTCAACACAACTTGTTATAGAGTATTTACAAACTGAAGTTAAGGCCAAGAACCCATTAAAACTCAAAGAATTAATTGGATATTTACAAAAGCATCAAAATGGGATTATTGACTATGAACACCGTCAAAAGGCTGGAAAAACTATTGGTAGTCGTAGAATGGAGAAAGGTGTTGATCAGGTAATTGGCCATCGCCAAAAGAAAAAGGCTATGAGTTGGCGTCCCACTGGTAGCAAGTCTTTAGCCATTTTGAAAACTGTTGAGTTAAATGCTCAATGGATTGACCTTTGGTTTCCTGAGCAAGTCCTAAAGGCTGCTTAATTCATCACCAGATTTTTTACAGTTGGAAAAATTCTATCACTTTATATCGGGTTCTGAGGGGAAGTCACACAATATATTGTAATGAATATCACTTGTACACTATATATATTTAAGCCAAATTTTATGATTTTAAGTCGAACTTTATGGTTTTAAGTCAAAAATCGATTATTTAAAGGAAATACTATCGGGTTCTGAGGGGAAGTTTTGTTTTATTTTGAATATTAAAAATAATTCTAACCAAAAAAATCAAGTATACTTACTATCGGGCTTTGAAGGGAAATTTATTATCGGGTTCTGAAGGGGAAAAATATGTTTTTTAGCATTTTCTATAAAAAAACATATCTCTCACACACAATTGGACTTCTGACACAACAGCAAAAAATAATTAAAAATTAGGGAAAATTTCTCTATATTAGAGAACTAAAAATAAAGTGATCTGAATTGATCTAAGAATCAAGTGGATTGTTGATCTAAGATCAGGCTAGATCAACTTAGATCAACGATCCGTTCGATCTACGATCAGCTTAAATTGACGATCAATTAAAAATAAAGCGAAATAGGCTAAAATAATTTAAATTTAATTTAAATCTATAAAACTAGGAAGGTCATAATGTATTTTTTAAAAATATTATAACTATATGTATTTAGAATAAAATATCTTTAATTACTTAAAGATATTTATAAAGTCAAATATTAAAACTATTGGCTTAGATCAAACCTAGATCAGCTTTAGATCAACTTTAGATCAAGTTGATCGTTTTTTTCGATCTTTTTGATAGTGATCGTCGATCTTTGGCTGATCTAAGTTTTTAGATCAAATCTAGATCGACGATCATTATCGGGTTCTGAGGGGAAGACTATCGGGTTCTGAGGGGAAGTCACTATCGGGTTCTGAGGGGAAGTCGTATCGGGTTCTGAGGGGAAGTCGTATCGGGTTCTGAAGGGAAGTGAGTGAAATACTATCGGGTTCTGAGGGGAAATTTGTGTCTGCAACTTCAATATTGACAATAACTTGCTTTCCCCCTACTCTTAAGATCTTAAGATCTTACTCTTTAAATCTTAACTCTTTAAATCTTAAATTGATGATATAACAAGAGTGATGAGGTTTTTTAATTATTATGGGACGAGCAAAAAAAAAGATCAGCGACACAGTAACGATCAGCTTCCGCGCAAAAGATGAAATGAATTTGGCAGAATTTCCATTTTGCCAACTCTCAGATAAAACTCCTACTACCAAAGTGCTTTCTTTCAGCTATGACTCAGTTCAAGAGGATGGTTCAATAATTCGTCGAGAATGGAGAGTTGAAGGTGGGGCAGAATGTGGACTGCCTAGGCCGATTGATGAAGATGTTTATGTAGGTTTGATGTTATTAACCACTCGTCAAGGGTTTGACAACCAGAAAGTAACTTTTACCATTTATGAACTTTTAGAGGTACTAGGGTGGGATAAAGGCGGAAAGTCTTATTCGAGGGTTCGTGCTTCGCTTAGACGTTTAAGAAACCTATCAATTGAGGCGGTAAATGCTTTTAAGGATAATCAAACTAAACGCTATGAAAAATACTTAGGTTTTGGTATTATAGACGATTATGAAATTAACACAGGCCCTGAAGCCAACAACTTACTGCCTTTTGATTCAGGTGAAGAGCTTCCGGCGGGTAAGTCCTACATTCGATGGAATGTAAGGCTGTTTAGAAGTTTTAAGGATGGTTATATTAAAAACCTCGACCATGAGTTTTACCGAAGCTTAAAATCAACCACATCTAAGCGGTTATACAGGTTTTTAGACAAAAAATTCTATTTTGGCCCTGAAATTAACATTGATGTTTTACAGCTTGGCTATGAGCATATTGGGTTAAGTCGCCAATCTGATTACCCTTCAAAGGTTTGGGAAAAGCTCTCTGGAGGCATTGGTGAACTTTGTGAAAGAAACTACTTAGCCCTAGCAACACGAGATGGGAAAATAGCTCGGTTTATTCGCGCTACTGGAGCGGTTAACTATGGTGATGCTGAAGGCCGAGTAGCGATTAATCAAGCAAGGGCTAGACTAGCACTACTTACAAAACAATTTTTGCAAGAAGCTATGGAACTAGGAGTTAGTGCTAATCAAGCAAAGCGTTTTGTCAAAGAACGCAATGAAAATGATTTACTTAGAAGTTTGGATTTAATTACTTATTTTCGAGAAGTTATTTATCCTCGAACCAAAGAACGTTTAGAAAACCCGGCTGGCTATCTGGTAGTGATGCTTAAGGATAGCAGTTTTGAAATCCCAAGCTATCTTATTTCTCGTCGTCGTAAAAGCATAACGCTAGAAGAGCAAATAACAGGTTTAGGCAATTTAAACCTAGAAAAAATGAAGCAAGAACTACGATATTATCAACAATTAGAGGAAATAGGAGAAATAGAGTTTAGTAAATTAACTAGTATTGAGCAAGAAACCCAAATTAGTTTACATGTCACGGAAATGATGCTTTCTGAGTATAGAAATACTTATTTATCTTGGCCAAAAGACCTCTTACAGGAACATGCTATTTATCAGATAAAAAAGCAATTAGCAAAAAAACTAACCCCTGAAGTAGCTTATAGTGCGAATGCCTCTTAAAAAAAACATGTAATATTACTGAGGAATTATTAAAAACAACAGAAAATTATTTTATAAGATGTTAGAAGGTAAAATAAAGATACCTTTAATTTGCGTTTAGAAGGCTAAGGGGCCTATAGGAAAGGAAAAATAGTACTTTGGGTAAGGATATAGAAGTAAAAGCTGTTTATAAGTCAAATAAACGCAAAAGACACAAATCTAACCTATAATTTTTAATTTGGTGAGTTTTTGGTTTCAATTTCTTTAGAACATTTATTAGAAATACACCTAAAGTAATTTAATGAGGCTAACATTGAGCAAGTGGTTATTAATATAACCTGCAATGCTATTGAAGCAACTCAAAAGGGTAGCGTTAAGATCATAATAAATCTAACTACTAACCAAACTAACAAGCAAAATTAGAAATTGGATTTTAGGATTAATTTATTGAAATTTATTGAAAAGGATCAAGTTATGTTCAAGAGTAAAAAGCTTTATTTTGCTAGAGTTTTAATTTTTTGTACTTTTATTTTGCTTTTTTGCGTAAATGCTAAAATTACTAACGATGAAAAAGAAAGGATTTCTAATGCTACAGATGTGTTAACACAGCTTTTAGATACCCCTGATAAAAGTGTCCCTAAAGATATACTAGATAAGTGCGAATGCATGATAGTAATTCCTTCAGTAAAAAAAGGGGCATTTGTCTTTGGAGGACAATATGGAAAAGGTTTAGCTACTTGTAGAACTTCTCCTAGTGGTTGGAGCGCACCAATATTTTTCTCACTAAAAGGCGGGAGTTTTGGGCTACAAATTGGAGGGCAATCAATAGACTTAGTATTATTAGTTATGAATAATAAAGGGGTAAACTCTTTACTTAGGAACAAATTTACTTTAGGAGCAGACGCTTCTGTTGCTGCTGGGCCGGTTGGTCGTGTAACTAGCGCAGAAACAGACGCTGCATTAAAGTCAGAAATCTTAGCTTATTCTCGTACTCAAGGAATTTTTGCAGGTCTTTCCTTAAAAGGTTCCTCGCTTAAACCTGATACAGAAGCCAACCTTGGTTTATATGGTAAACAAGTATCGCCAAAAGAAATCCTAGTTAGTAATAGTATTGATGCACCTCAAGAAACAATGGCTTTTATAGATTTACTTAATAAACGTTCCCCCAAAAAAGAGTAGATCTTTATTCATCTAAAACAATCGACCAAAAGTAGTCACAACGTTGTGACTACTTTGATAAGTAGTAGCAAAAAATTATTCTAGGTGCATACAAAATGTTGTATTTAACATCTTAGGCTATCTAACAGAAATTCTTTTGAAGGTTTTTCATGCAAAAACAAGTTTCTAATCGCCTAGCTTGGCTAATGATCAGTGTTTTTTTAGGCGGAGGCGCATTTTTATTAGCTCTAAGTTTCTATTTTTATCATAGCTCTATAGTTATTTTTTTATCTATATTTTTAGGGTACTTTTTTCATGGGCTAACTTTTTCTATTTTGATGTTAGTTTTGTCCTACTTAGGATTAAAACAGAAAACAAAGTCTATAAATCCTAGCAAGCCTTTGAGTGTAACAGTAGCAATTGCAGTATTTAATGAAGCAGAAGTAATAATTAGTTGTATTGATTCAATCTTAAAACAAACACTTAAACCATATGAAATTATTATTATTAATGACGGGTCAACAGATAGTACTTTAGAAAAACTGACTAAAGTCTATCAACTTAAACCAATAAAACCAACCTTTGTTAGTAAAATAAAAACTAGTAGAATTATTAGTGTTTTTGAAAGTAGCTTAGTTTCAAATTTAAGGGTAATTGATAAAAAACATAAAGGTAAAGCAGATGCCCTTAATGCAGCATTAAATCTTAGCCGTGGAGACATATTTTTAACCATTGATGCAGATTCATTTTTACACTGTAATGCTATAGAGCGTTTAGTTTCTGCTATTAAAAGCGATAGTTTGGTTGTTGGAGCGGGAGGGACTGTAAAAGCAGCAAATGGTATATCAGTAGAAAGTCTAGCGTCAGATAAAGGACAGCTTCCTAAAGGACTTCTACCAACAATTCAATGGATAGAATATGCTACAGGTTTTGTTTGGCGTTTTGGTTGGGGATTTATTAATACTTTGTTGTTAATTTCTGGTAGTTTTGGGGCTTTTCGTACAGGTGTACTAAGAAAATGCCAAGGCTTTGACCCTGATTCTATTACTGAAGATTATGAAATGGTTTACCGCCTACACCAATATCACCTTAGTAATAACATTAATTATAAGCTAGTAACTGTTCCTGATGCTTTAGTTTATACACTTGTGCCAACAACAATAACAGGGTTAATTAAACAAAGAATTCGATGGTTCCAAGGCTTTTTACAAACACTTTTCCGCTATCGTCGCTTAGTATTTAATTATTCTTATGGTGTATTAGGCATTTTCATGCTACCTATTAAATTCATAGATGCTGTTAGCCCACTTTGGTCTATTTTTACCTACAGTATTTTAGCTTATCAATTAGTCTATCAATCTTTTCCTATTTCCCTTAAGTTGCTTGTAGGAGTAGTGTCAGTACGTTGGATAGTTGATATCTTAATGGTATGGATATTACTTGCAATGCATTATAGGTTTATGGTCGCTTCACTTCCAATAAAACAAAGGTTTTATCTCTGTCTTATTTCCCCTCTTTACTTAATCACTAATCAATTTCTTTGGTATATTTATGGAATAGGTGCTTATTATCGTTCATTTAAAGGAATTAAACGCTGGGATAAACTTGAGCGTAAAGGGTTTCAGCAATTACAAGAATCAGAAGATATGTCTTCATAAATTTATACTTATAGAATTTATTATGCTAAGCTGTTGGTTCTAAAATAATTAATGAAATTTTAATGTTCCATTAGGGACATTTGATAGTAGCCAAGTCCTTTAGGGCTGGGAACATAGGTGAAAGATAATTAAAATTTGTTTTTGTACTAGTGATAAGGTATAGTAAGTAATAGAAAATAATAGAAAATAAGTTAAAACCTAACACTTAATGAGTTCAAACTTATGGATACAATATTAATAGTTGATGATGATATAGCGTGTTTAGCATTAATGGAAATAGCCTTGGCTGAAGAAGGTTATAAGGTTATTGCTGCTAATAATGGCGATGAAGCTTTTAAGCTTTTTCAAGTAAACAGTGTAGATTTAGTTATTTCTGATGTTGCAATGCCTTCGCTTAATGGAGATCAGCTATTACAAGCAATAAAACGATATGATTCTAAAGTAGAAGTAATTTTAGTAACAGGAGATAGTTCCCTAGATGCAGCTGCAAGGGCTGTTATTAATGGCGCATATGATTACCTAAGTAAACCAGTAAATTTAGATGAGCTAGTAGATATTGTAAAGTCTACATTATCTAAAAGAAGGGCTTTGAAAATCTCGGAAAAGGCTCACTACCCAACAAGTTCTTATAATAATAATCAATTAGTGGGTAATAGCCGTGCAATGCTGGATTTGTTTAAGATGATAGGAAAGGTTGCTCCTAGTGATTCTACTGTTTTAATTTTAGGTGAGTCAGGGACAGGAAAAGAGATACTTGCTCGTCAAATCCACAAGTTTAGCAAAAGAGCTAATAAAAAATTTGTTGCTGTTAATTGCGGTGCTTTAACAGAGTCTTTACTTGAATCAGAGTTGTTTGGTCATGTTAGAGGAGCTTTTACTGGCGCAGTTGCAGAACGTAATGGACTCTTTAAGGAAGCTGACGGAGGGACAATATTTTTAGATGAAGTTACAGAAACTAGTTTAGCTTTTCAAATGAAGCTTCTTAGGGTGCTACAAGAAGGAGAAATATTGCCTGTTGGAATGTCAACACCTAGACGGGTTGATGTACGTGTAGTTGCCGCTACTAACCAAGATATAGATAGTTTGGTGGAAGCTAAAAGATTTCGTATGGATCTACTTTATCGTTTACGTGTTATTACGTTAAACGTCCCTCCATTACGTGAACGTAGAGAAGATATTGCTTTACTAGCGCAGTTTTTTGTAAAAAAATACACTCCTGCAAATCGCATGCCTTCTCCTTTGTGTGATGAAATAATGGATTTTTTGCAATGTTATGATTGGCCAGGAAACGTGCGTGAACTAGAAAATGCTATAGAAAGCGCGGTTATTTTAAGCGGCAATTCAATAATAGCTATGGAAAATTTGCCAGAAAAAATTTATCAGAGTAAAAAGCAAAATATAGATAAATCTGATGGTTACACTCAGTTTGGTGTTGATAGTGTGGTTTCTTTAGCAGATATGCAATATCAATACATTAAGCAGGTTTTAGATTTTGTTTCAGGTAATAAATCTCGTGCTGCGCGTTTATTACAAATAGACCGTAAGACTTTAGATAGAATAGTTACACGTTCTACAGAAAAAACTAGCTAAGTGATTTAAGTTTATGTTGATTTTAGTTTTGTGGCTATTTGACTTTATATTTGTGAAATTTGACAAATAACAAATAACAAATAGGAAAAAGTTAGGTAGAATTTTTAGAGAAAACCATCCACCTAACTTTCTAATCATCAAGCCATATTACTGATTAATAAATGGCAAAAACGAGGCTTAAAAGAAATAATGGGTTAGTAGCGACCACCACCATAACCACCGCCACCGCCACGACCACCGCCACCGCCACGACCACCGCCGTAACCACCGCCGCGACCACCGCCGCCGCCACGACCACCGCGATCTTCTTGGGGTTTGGCTTCATTGACTTTGATTTCTCGGCCATTAACCATAGTCCCATTAAATTGAG
>JAHFUF010000025.1:0-7536 GCA_023265235.1 Blastocatellia bacterium | reverse complement strand
AACCGCGAGATTGACCTGTGTCTCTATCTGTCATTAATCTTAGGGATTGTACTTCGCCAACTTGGGAGAATAAATTAGATAGATCCCCTTCGGTAGTAGAAAAAGATAAATTGCCTACGTATAGTTTCATAAATTTTAAATACCTTTCATAAGGTTAATAGGAACTGATAAACTAAATGCCTAGTGTAGATACCAAAGGGAATGGAATGGAAGTAAGTTTACTTTTTCTTTCGCTACTGCGAATACATTGCCAGTTTTCCAAGATATTCAACATCAGAAGTTTTTGATTGCAGTTCTCTAAGGGTTATTTGTTTAATTAGTCTTTTTCATTATTGACTAATTTCTTTTACGGCACAATTCTAACTAATTTTATTATTAAAGGCAAACTTTTATGTTCGTTTATTTTATTTTGTGCCTTTTTGAAAAAAAATAGTTAAATATCTAGAACCAAGTATGGTTAAAACAAGCTGATTAAAGCGGTTCGACTTGCGCGGATAGTTTTATAGGGGTAAAAGCTAATTTATTGATTTTTAAGCAAATATTTTTTTAGCTTTTGACTTATCCGCACATATCTAAACTATTTTAATAGCAAAGCCCATTACCAACACTATAGTTTTAGTTTTAGCTAGCCTTTAAGCTTGATATAGGATGTTTTACTAGTGTTACTGAACATGGTGCATGGACTGTTACGTTTTCAGCTACTGAGCCTAAGAGAAAGCGTGAAATTCCTCTACGGCCATGTGTGCCAATAATTATTAAATCTGCCCCCCATTCTTTTGCTTCGCTAATTATTTCATCTGCGGCAAAACCCCCTCTAACATGGTGAGAGGCTTTCCATTTTTTATCACGCAACTTTGACGCGGCTGTTGTTACTAAATCCTGAGAAGCATTTAACAAATCTGACGCCATTTTATAATGAGTAGTTGGTGGCCCTAAACTAGATAATGGCTCAATAACATTTACCACCCTAAACTCAGTATTTGCTGGCCAATTCCAAGTTGCAGCATAATTAACTGCTGCCTCAGCAAATGATGAACCATCTGTAGCAACTAGGACTTTAAAAGCCTCTGAAAAAGCCTCTGAGTTAATTTTTTCTTGTTCAATAGTAAAGGGTCTTACTACTAAAATAGGACAAGAGGACTTACGCAAAAGCCTGTCGGTGGTAGAGCCAAATAAAAGTGAGTTAGTAGAAGAAAAAACTGAAGGTGAAAAACTAGCATCACAAGTATCAACACAAATTAAGTCTATTTTGTGTTTTTCAGCATAATTTAATATTTCATTGTAAGGCTTTCCTTGAATAACAACATATTTGATTTTGTCTGTAGTCTCTGGTGGGAGCGTATCTCTTAATTTTTTGGCTAGTTTCTCTAAATCCTCATTAGCTTTTTCTGCTACATGGAGTAAGTGAATTTCACAATTGTAAATTTTAGCTAGACCTAATGCATACAAAAGAGAATATCTAGAATATTTGGAAAAATTATAAGCTACTAGTACTCGTGCTAAGTCCGTTTTTTTTGTATCAGGATCGACTAAAGATTGTTCATTAGCATGTGTAATCAATATTGGACAAGGAGCCGCACGACAGATAGATTCAGCCTTTGAACCAAACAAAGCTGCTGTGTAAGGGTGACGGTTTGCATACATTACTATCAAATCAATTTTCTTATCATATGCAGCACAAGTAACAGATTCAGCAATGTTTCCTTCAGTAATTATTGCTTCCCATTCTATCTTAGGCTCTATATTTTTTTGGTAACTTTCTACCCATTCTGTAAGTAACTCTTTAACTCTTTGACCACCAGCAGGGAGTGGTTCTTCAGCGCAATAGCAAATAAAAAGTTTTGCTCTAAAATCACGCGCTAATGTCATAGCATATAGTAGTGCTTGTTTAGCTTCTTTAGACAGGTTTGTTGGCCACATAATACGCTTGACTTTGTAATCAGAGTTTAATGGTAATAATTCGCTTTTCATATTACCTCCTTTAATGCTTATGATGCTTAGCCTTTAATGTCTAGTGCTAAAAATATGTCTTATGTTTAACTACCAAGCTAATTAAGCAATCACTATGCCATATGTGGTTTAGCCTTGTAGTGCTAGAAAATAGCCATATAGTAGCTGTTTGAGTAGCACTTGATAGTAATACTAGTTGGGGATATTTCCGCGATTTGCTGAAATCGCGCAAAATTTTGAATCAATAGTTGATGGAGTACGTTATAGTTACTACATCCGCTAAAATTTCAAACACAAAGGGAAATAGCATGGAGACTTTAAAGAAAGTAAAAATATTTTCTTTGCTACTTTTGTTGGTTATGTTTGTAAAAGTAGCCAACGCACAGGAAATAGACATAAAAAACCTTAATCAACCAATCCCAATGGATTATAGGGTTAAACAAGGTGTATTACCTAACGGGATAAAATATTACATTCAGAAAAATGCCAAGCCAGAAAAGCGTGTAGAGCTACGTTTAGCCGTAAATGCAGGTTCATTACAAGAAGATGATGACCAACTAGGACTGGCTCATTTTGTTGAACATATGTGTTTTAATGGTACTAAAAACTTTAAGAAAAACGAACTAGTAAGCTATTTGCAATCAGTAGGGGTACAGTTTGGTGCTCACCTAAATGCATATACCTCATTTGATGAAACTGTTTATATTTTAACCTTGCCTAGTGATAAACAAGACATTATGGACAAAGGATTTCAAATCCTAGAAGACTGGTCACATAATGTTACATTTGAAGATTCAGAAATTGATAAAGAACGAGGTGTAGTAATTGAGGAATGGCGAACTGGCCTTGGTGCTGGGCAAAGAATACGTGATAAGACTTTTCCAGTAATTTTTAAGAATTCTCGTTATGCTGAGCGTTTACCAATAGGTAAAAAAGAGATTTTAGAAAGCTTTAAGTATGACACAGTAAGGCGGTTTTACCGTGATTGGTATCGCCCTGATCTTATGGCTGTAATAGTGGTAGGTGACATAGACGAAGTAGCTATGGAAGCCAAAATTAAAGAACACTTTAGCCAAATTGCTCCTAAAGAAAATCCTCGTCCAAGAAAAGATGCTGAAATTCCTGACCATAAAGAAATGTTGACTGTTACTGCTACTGATAAAGAAGCAAATTTTACTCAAATGCAGATGACTTATAAGCATCCAGATGAAAAGACTCTTACCTACACTGATGCTCGTAGAGATATTCTTTATGATTTGTTTAGAGGGATGATAAACCGTCGTTTCTCAGAAATTGCTCAACAACCTGATCCGCCTTTTAATGGTGCTTTTGCTGGCTTTGGTGGATTTTTAAGAACAAAAAGTGCTTATACTCTTTCTGCTTCTTCTAGTGAAAAGAAAGTAGATCAAGCTTTTAGGACTTTACTAACAGAAAATAAAAGAGTTCTAGACCATGGTTTTACCTCTGGTGAACTAGAAAATTATCGTAAAGAATTACTAGCTTCTTATGAAAATGATTATAACGAAAGGGATAAAGTCCCTTCTGCTCAACATGCTGGGCGTTATGTACGTAGCTTTTTAACTAATCAACCTACCCCAAGTATAGAATGGGATTTTGCATTTTTGAAAAAAGTTTTACCTACAATTACTGTTAATGAAGTTAATCAATTAATCAAACGTTGGGTAAGAGATGAAAGTGTAGTGGTTTCAATTACTGGCCCAGAAAAAGATGAACTAAAAGCTATTGGGGACAGTACCATTAAAACTTGGTTAAAAGAAGTGGCAGCACTTAAACCCGAAGCTTATGTTTATAAAGAAGTAAATGCTGCTTTAATGGCTACTTTACCTAAAGCAGGTAAAATAGTTAAAGAAACAAATATTGATATTTTAGGAGCAAAAGAACTAATTCTTTCCAATGGAATAAAGGTTGTTCTTAAGCCTACAGACTTTAATAATGATCAAATCCAAATGGCTGCTATTAGTTTTGGTGGTTCTTCCTTAAATAATGGTGAAGATGATCCATCATCTGATTATGCTACAACTATTATTAGCCAAGCAGGAATTGGGGCTTTTTCTCAAGTTGACCTAGAAAAAGTTCTTAGTGGAAAAAATGCCTCTGTTTTTCCTTTTATTACTCGCTATACAGAAGGGTTAAGAGGTAATACTACACCAAAAGATTTTGAAACAATGTTACAACTAACAAACATGTTTTTTACTCAACCCCGAAAGGATGAAAAAGCATATCAATCTTTTCTAACTAAAACTAAATCTTTTGCAGCTAATTTCTTTGCTAATCCACAACTTTACTATGGAAATGAACTTCAAAGAGTACTTACTCAAGACCATCCTAGAGCCAGTATTTTTAACCCAGAAAAACTTGATAAAGTTAATTTAGACAAAGCTTTCCAAATTTATAAGGAACGTTTTGCTGACGCAGATGATTTTCAATTTCTTTTTGTAGGAAATATTGATATAGAAAAAGCTAAACCATTACTTGAGCTTTATTTAGGTAGTTTACCAATTAAAGAAGGTAATGAAACATTTAAGGACTTAGGTATTCGTCCTCCTACTGGTATTGTAGAAAAAGAACTTAAAAAAGGTAAAGATCCTAAAAGCCTAGTAACGATTATTTTTACTGGTTCAGTAGAAGATAAAAAAGATCAACCATTAATTAGATCCTTAGCTCAAGGCTTGAGTATTAAACTAATTGAGAACTTGAGAGAAGACAAAGGTGGTGTTTATAGTACTAGAGCTAATGCTTCAATAGCAAGATATCCTTATGAAAGCTATCAAGTATCAATAAACTTTTCTTGTGCTCCAGAAAACGCTCAAAAACTAATTAATGCTGCTTATGATGAAATTAAGAAAATCCAGGCAAATGGTTTTACCCCTGAAGACCTTAATAAAGTTAAAGAAGCACAAAGACGAGATATAGAAAGAAACCAGAAAGAAAACCCCTATTGGCTAGGGATCTTACAAAACGTTTACATAGATAAAATCGATCCTAAAGAATTGACTGAAGCTAGTTTACGTAAACTAGTTGATGAGTTATCTAGCGATAGTATTAAGGCAACTGCTCAAAAATACTTAAAACTAGATAATCGTATTGTTGTGACTATGAACCCAGAATAATAAAGTATTAACTTTATTTATATAAAGTAATTACATGGCCTCATCCTAGCTTAGGGTGAGGCTGTTATGTTTAAATGGACAGATGTCATAATTAAAACCATATTTGCTGCAATGATCCTTGACCTGATTTTGGAGCCAGAGTACACTTGGGCAAAAGTTTTCCCTTATAGCTTTACTTAATGTTTTTATCTTTCCGCTTGGTTGCCAAGTAAGAAGCAAATTTAAGTTTAAGAAGAGGTGATAAAATGCCTGACTCTGAACCCCAGGTTCTATCTTCCTATGGAGTTGAATCTCAGACAACTGATCTTCCAAGTCAACCCTGTGTAATGGTCATCTTTGGAGCATCAGGAGACTTAACCAAAAGGCTGCTTGTACCAGCCATTTACAATCTGGCCTGCGATGGGCTACTTTCTGATAATTTTGTACTATTTGGGTACGCTAGGTCGGAATTAACAACCGAAACATTCCGTGCTCAAATGAACGAGGACATTAAGAAGTTTCACACACGTCAGAAATTCGATCAGGATGTGTGGGATAAACTGGTGAGTCGCTTTTACTATATGTTTGGTGAATGCGATGACCTTACTTATTTCGAGAAATTGAAGATAGAAGTAGCCAATCTTGGCGCGAAGTACAAAACCAATGGCAATGTGCTTTTCTACTTTGCTATGGCACCACGCTTTTTTGGCCCGCTCTGCGATAACCTCTACAAATCTGGTTTTCGGGAAAGTGAAGGCTGGAGACGCATCATTGTCGAAAAACCTTTTGGTACTGACCTTGAGTCGGCACTCAAACTTAATAGGGAAGTGCTTGCGCATTGGGATGAAAACCAAATTTATCGTGTTGATCACTACCTTGGCAAAGAGACAGTACAGAATTTGCTGGCTTTTCGCTTCTCCAACGGGATTTTTGAACCGTTGTGGAATAAGAATTACATCGATAATATTCAATTCAATGTTTCTGAAGAAGTTGATGTTGGAGCGCGTGGCGGCTATTACGACAGTTCAGGTGTGCTACGCGACATGATGCAGAACCATATGTTCCAAATGTTGGCATATTTATGCATGGAACAACCAGGATCCTTTGAACCTGATGCGATTCGCAACGAAAAGGCCAAGCTGTTGCAAGCAGTAAGGGTTTACACTCCTGAGGAAGTTCAACGTTATGTAGTACGTGGACAGTACGGCCCTCAAGTTGATGAGACTGGAACAGTTATCAAAGCTGGCTATCGACAAGAAAAAGATGTCCCTTCAGAATCCAGAACTGAAACATACGCCGCAGCGCGATTCCATATAGACAACTGGCGTTGGGAGGGTACACCTATTTATTTACGCTCAGGGAAAGCACTATGGAAGCGCGGCACAGAGGTTGTCGTGGAGTTTAAGAAACCACCACAAGCACTCTTTCGTGGTACACCTGTCCCGCAACTCCATGCCAATCGCTTGATCTTTCACGTTCAGCCCTACCAGGGCATCGAAGTGCAGTTTCAAGCAAAAGTACCAGGCCCCACGCTCCAGTTGCAGCCAGTCAACATGCGTTTCTCCTATGCAGAAGCATTCAAAGCCTCGCGTTATACAGGTTATGAAGTGATGCTCTATTCTTGTTCACACGGCGATGCAACGCTTTTTTCGCGTGGTGATTTAGTTGAGGCCGCTTGGCGTGTAGCACAGCCACTACTAGATTACTGGGAAGCTACTCCAGCAGAAAACTTCCCAAATTATGCACGAGGAAGTTGGGGTCCCAAGGAAGCTTCTAACCTTGTTGAAAGAGATGGTAGGCGTTGGTTTGAAGTGGTTACTGCTGACTTGTTGAAAAGAGTGGCTCTATTCCAAGACGGGGACATGCTTTTCCTTTCTCAAGTTATCCAAGCCTTGCGCCCAAGAATGGCCGAGGCAGGCGAGATGATAATCCGTAAAGGTGAAATAGGCCGCGAAATGTATCTGTTGGCTCGTGGCGAAGTTGAGGTGCTAGATGATTCTGGAAAGGTCATGAAGATACTAAAGGACGGCGATTTTTTCGGCGAGGTTGCGTTACTGATGTCAACACCGCGTATGGCAAATGTACGAACTCGTACTAGTTGTGATTTGTTTGTGCTCAATAAAGTAGACTTCAACCGAATTCTGCACGACCACCCACAGTTTGCTCAAGGCGTAATGGAAGTGGCTAAGGAACGTTACAGCGTTAAGTAAGTGAGCCTTAGTAAATAGACACTATCAGGGGTAAAGTAATATTTTTTGTAAACGGATGAAAATATAAAACATGACATAAAAGTAGGGGCGAACTGTTCGCCCTCTTTGTCTGATGTTTAAGAAGGGCGAACACATAGGTGTTCGCCCTTCTGAAGTTTGGACATTTTGAATTGAAAAAGAGTTATAAAAAAATATAAGCTGCCAAAAGTAAAAAACAAAAAGAGGCAGCTAATAATGATACAAATAATAGTAGCAATGATGATGAG
>JAHFUF010000438.1 GCA_023265235.1 Blastocatellia bacterium | reverse complement strand
TGTTTATGGATATACCCCTCATTATGCTCCAATAGAGCAGGTTGAAGGTACTGGAACAGATGCTCGTAGTGACCTTTATGCTTTAGCTGCAACACTTTACCATTTGTTAACAGGGATAAAGCCTGCTGATGCAATGCCACGAGTGCTTAGTGTGGTAAATGGTCAAAAAGATCCTTTACTTCCTGCACATGAGGTAAATCCTAAAATACCAATATCAATTTCTAATCTACTAGCTAGTACTTTGTCACAGAAACGTGATGAGCGACCTGCTAATGCTCTTGCTATGAAGGCTGCTTTGCAAAAAGCAATAAAGGCTACAAATGATCCTAATGTTTTAACTTTATTAAACCCAACACTTAAATTAAATGCTGTTCAAACTAGTGAACATCAACCCCTAAATACCGAGCAATTAGATTCTAACAGCAAATTGGCTACACAAATAAAAACTGATTTAGCTATTAACCAAGTGGTTATTACTAATCCACAACAACTAGCACAAGAAACCCAACTTGCTACCCAAGCAAGTGCTACAGTTGTTAAAGTTAAAGAAAAAAATAGTAAATTGCCTTTTGTCTTAGCTATTGGAAGTGTAATTGTTTTAGCTTGCGTATTACTAGTAGGGCTATTTTTCTGGCCTAGTAGCACAGGGCAGCCCATATCAGTGGTTGCTCTAGATGCGTTTACTGCTTCTAAAGAACAGAACAAACCTACATTACTATCAGCAAAAGAGGTTTTAAGCAAAGGGTTAGACGAGCCTCGCTATTATGAATTTATTGCCGAAGCAGGGGAGATAAAACTAACCTTAAATGTGGTTTCTAATGGTGCTACAGTTGAAGTAACGGTGTTTGATGAAGGGTTAAAGCCGCTAAGCTTTAGAGATAATACTAGTCTTAGTCTTGCTGGTGTTAATTATAATAACGAACAAATAGAAAACACTTTTCTTAACCCTAAAAAGCAGAAAATATTGTTAAAACTTTCTAATAACTATCCTAATAGTCTAAGGGCGTATAGGTTAAAGTTAGTAGGAGTAATAGAGCTAGCTTCTAGCAAAAAAGATGCTAGTAATAATGCGACTTTAGAAGCCTTAGCCACAGAGTTTAAGAGTCGAGATAATCCAACTCCTTTAACCAACAATGAAATTATTAATCCAGGTCATGAAAAAGATCTGTACTATAGTTTTATGGCTGATCCAGGTGAAATAAAACTAAGCCTAAATGTAATTTCTAATGGTGCAACTGTTTTTGTAGAATTATTTGATAGTGATTCTAAACCAGTAAAATATACTAGCGGAACAACAAAGCTATCCTTATCTGCAACTAGCTATCAAAATGAAAAAAGCAATATAACCATCTTAAATACTAGCAACCAGCCGTTTTTGATGCGTATTAGCCAAGTTTACCCAAATAGCTTACGTGCCTATCGCTTAAGCTTAAAAGGCCCAATAAAACTTGGTAAAGATGCTAAAAAAACTAACTTTGTTTCGTTACTAGCAGAATTTAAAGATCGAGATAATCCTACTATCTTGACTAGTAAAGAAATTATAAACCGTAGTAGTGAAAAAGATCTTTATTACACTTTTAGGGTACAACCAGGAAACTTAAACTTAACATTAGATTTAATCGCTAATGGTAGTACCCTAGCAGTACAGTTTTTTGATGATAAAGACCAATTAATGAAATTTAATAGCACTGTTTTTTCTATTAGTTCTAGTAATCATAATGAAAGAAAAAACATTGTCCTCACTAATGACCGTAACCAATCTGTTTTAATGCGTATTAGCCATATTTATCCAGATAGTATAAAAGCTTATCGTATTAAACTAGATGGAGTTCTTCAAATAATTAACCCCGATCCAAATGCTAATAAGGCTTTTGAGTCATTGGTCAAGTTGTTTGATGATCGTGATAACCCTATGCAATTAACATCAAATGAAATATTGGGAACGGGTAATGAAAAGGACTTTTACTATACATTTTCTGTTAATCCAGGGGAGTTAAAGCTAACAGTTAGTTTAATTGCATCTGGTGGAACTTTGAACATAGAGGTTTTTGATAAAAATAATAGCCCCATTCTTTATAATGATAAAAATCAAATATTTTCATTAACAAATAATGAAAATAAAAATATTGAAAAAAGTATTTCTGCGCAAATTAATGAAAAACAAAATATAGTAATGCGAGTTTCTAATACTTATCCTAATAGTGTTAAAGAATACAAAATTCAGTTAAATGGAAACTTGGAATTACCTCAAACCCCAGCTATTAACGGGCAAACTCAAACAATAAATTAATAGGTAGGTATAATAAATTGTTAGATAATGATAATGTAGTACTTGTAGAAGTAACTAGAGGAAATATTGTTGAATCATGTCATCGTGGTGCAATTGCAATAGTTAATGGAAAAAATGAACCAATAGCATCTGTGGGAAATATAAATTTTCTTACTTACTTAAGATCTTCTGCTAAACCACATCAAGCCATTTCTGTTGTTGTGAGTGGTGCAGCAAAGCATTTTGATTTTACTAATCAGGAAATAGCTTTGATGGCTGGCTCTCATAGCGGTGAGACTTATCACGCAAATTGTGCTGCACGGATTTTAGAAAAAATAAAATTACCCTATACAGCTTTATATTGTGGTGTTCATACACCTTTTAGTCATACAGCCGCCAAAGAGCTAGGCAAAAATGTTAATGAACTACACAATAATTGTTCTGGTAAACATGCAGGAATGCTAGCATCAGCCCTGATAGGTGGCCATAGCCTAGAGGATTACTATAAAGCAGAACATCCTGTTCAAAGGGCTATTGCCAAAATAGTTGCTGAGTTTGCAGGCATTGAGGTTAAAGATTTAATTGTTGGCATTGATGGTTGTAGTGCTGCAACTTTTGCAATCACAGTAGCACAAATGGCTTTAAGTTATGCTCGTTTGGTAAACCCTCAAGCTTTAAGACCAGAATTGCAAGCCGCAACAAAACTAGTTGCTAATGCAATGTTAGAATTCCCAGAAATGGTAGCAGCAAACACCAACAGAATAGACACAGACTTAATGCGTGCCTTACCAGGTGGACTAGTTGCTAAAGCTGGTGCTGAAGGAGTTTATACTATTGGGATTTTGCCTAGCGCGAAATATCCAGAAGGTTTAGGGGTTGCTATAAAAATAGAAGATGGCGATATTGGACGCGCACGCAACGCCGCTATTTGTGGAACAGTTGAGCAACTAGGGGTTTTAGCTAGTACCGAAATGGAGCGGCTTAGAACTGAGTATCTCCCACCAATAAAAAATCATCGAGGAGTGCTTGTTGGTGAAGTACGACCAATATTCAAGTTAAATATAAAATAGACATTATCAGGAATAAATAAAATGGGTAAAAATATAAAATAAAATATCCATATGTAGGGGCGAACCTATGTATTCGCCCTTCTTTTATTCCCAATAATATAAAATGAACTAAGCAACAAAAAATGTGTTTATTGAAATAAAATATCTAGGAAAAGTATTATGCAGGAAACCCCAGACCAACTAAATTTAGTCGCCATTGGTGGAGGCACAGGATTATCTAGCCTACTTTCAGGGCTAAAACACTATGTTAATGATGGTAGAAGCTATGATAATTTCTGGGGAATGGCACTAGGCCAACTAACGGCTGTTGTCACAGTAACAGACGATGGTGGCTCATCAGGACGATTAAGAGAGGAATTTCATATCTTACCCCCAGGAGATATACGTAACTGTATGGCTGCGCTTTCTGAGGATGGACAGTTACTAGCAAAACTTTTTCAATATCGGTTTCCTGGAGAAGGGAACTTAAACGGACATAGTTTTGGCAACCTATTTCTTACAGCCCTTACAGGAGTAACAGGGGATTTCCTACAAGCAATTAAACTTTCCAGTGGTGTTTTAGCCATTCGTGGACGTATTTTTCCTTCTACTACCACAGATGTAGTTTTAGTAGCAGAGCTTGACAACGGGCAGGTTGTGCGGGGGGAAACTACTATATCTAAGTTTGGCCCAAGAATCAAAAAGATAGGTCTTTCTCCTGAGCATTGCCTGCCTTTAGAAGAAACTTTGCAGGCAATTAAACAGGCTGACATTATTACTTTAGGGCCAGGATCACTTTTTACTAGCATTATCCCTAATCTATTAGTTTCAGGCATACCTTCAGCTATTGCAGAGTCACCAGCAATTAAAGTTTGTATCCTAAATATTATGACTCAACCTGGAGAAACCTCTGGATTAGGGGTCAAAGAGCATCTAGCCGCGCTCTTTGACGCTGCTCCAGAATTAAACCTAGATTATATAATTATTAATTGTCAGCCAATTTCAACCCAGTTCCAAAAAGTTTATTTAGCTGATGGAGCAGAGCAAATTGGCCTATCTGAAGCCCTTTTACCTGAATTATTTTGTTATGGACGTAAAATAAATGTGATTGCCAGAAATTTGTTAGATGAAACATCTGATAAAGTAAGGCATTGCCCTGAAAAGCTAGCAAAAGCTGTTTTCCAAACCTATCAGGATAAACTAGGTAAACACCCTATTAAACGCGCATTAGATTTAGATAGGCTAGGGTCAGAAACAGAGGTTTTAGGCTTTGATAGAACGTAATGTATTTCGTGCTAGTCATCCTCAAACTATCAAGCTATTACTTATATTCCAATTTATTACTGTAGAAGTGAACCTAGTAGTTAGTAGTTAAATCTTTAGCAAAATTTTACAAAAAGACCACACTGTGATAGTAACTGTTTGAAGGCTTTTGAAGCATATCTTGAAAAGAGTTTCTATCATACTAAACAAAGGTTTATTTTTATGGGTAAAGATACAAAAAACTGAGTCTAATATCTTTAAAACCTTAAATCATTGGCTAAACTTTATCCTATTCTGTGGAAAATCTCCTCATAACCCAAAACCATTACTATAATAAGCAACTTCATCGAAAGTAAAACCATCAGGGTTGTAGTATACTATATGCGCCTGAACCAAAGACAACTACAGGTTTATTTTGTATCATTAAGTTTCTCTTAACTTTGTGTACTTTTTACCCAATGATGTAAGTTTTATTGTTTAAAAAAGCAAAAGCGTGAAG
>JAHFUF010000437.1 GCA_023265235.1 Blastocatellia bacterium | reverse complement strand
TATTATAATTATTATAATCCTCTGGTTTCTTCTCTTTGGCGACTCCAACATAACGTCGTAGTGCTGCAACTGCGTTATCAACAGCACCTGCTCCTGTACCTGTACGCAATTCAACAACAGCTTTAGCCATTTCCATCCATTCAGGAGTAATTTCAACTCCAAGCTCTGAATGTGAGTCTTGCATATAGCGTAAATTTTGCCGCACTTGGTCAAACTGACGATCAGCAATCAGAAAATCAATCAACTTTCTTTCATGACCATCTAGGAGGCTTCTTACTTTATCACTAGAGTAATATTCCCTGTCTCGATAAGAACCGCCTGTTGCTGTAATTGCTACCAGTAAATCTTGATAGCGTTCTAACATTGCACGATAAACAGTTGTTTTTGCTTCTGTGGTAGTAACTAAATCTTCTTGAACTAACATTTGCCCTAATTTAATATTATTAGGATTATCACGTATCACTTGATACAAAGTATCTGCAATAGCTTTACTTAAGCTATTGTTATTTTTTCCTGCTAAAGCTACTTTACGAACAAAAGGCGAGAGTTCGTCCCAAGATAGCTTTGTCACAGCACGAGAAAGGAACCGACCTACAGTTGGTAGGGCTTGCTCGACTAGGTTGTGAGAAGCTAAAGCATCAAAATAGCTATTGTACTGTAATAATCCTGCACTGCGTTTTGCTACCAGAGTATTCCACGTTGCAATGGCTTTATCACGATCACCACGCATAAAATAGTAATTACCTTGAGTTACCAAAATAGCTGGAGAATTAGGGGCAAGTTCACTGGCTAAAGCCAAATGTTGGTCAGCTAGATTAAAAGTTTTGCTATTAATATAAAAACTGGCTAGCTCAAGCTGAGCAACAGCATTACTAGGTTTATCTTCTAACTTAGCAACAATATATTTACGTGCCTGAGCAGCTTTGTCTTGGGATAACGTCAACCAAACACCATAGTTAGAAGTAGCAACATACCAATCAGAACCTGTTAAAACTTTATCACTGTTTGGTTTTTGTTTTATCATTTCTCCAATAGACTTTAGATCCAGTGAGGCTTGGAAAGATTTTTCTACACTCGCACTAGTATCTTGGAAATAAAGTCCTACTTGAGCACGACGTGAGGTTTTCCAGGCATCATTAAAGCTACTACTATCAATAGCTTGTAAGGCTAACTCTTTTTCTTTACGTAGGATTAAAAAATTAATTAACTGGATTTGGTAAGGGTTACGTTTACTAGCGATTTGCTTAAACTCTTCTTTTTGATTTAACTCTACTAACAAAGTAAAGTAGCGTTGTACTAATGGGCTAAAATTTTCTGTATCACCACCTGAACGACTACGATAATATTCTGATAAAATAGCAAGTTCACGTTCTGCCATACCTGCTTTATGCCAATAATCAGAAATTAATTCATAATAAGCTTGTTCAAAATTAACCGAATTACTTTCTGATGATTTTGGCGAATTCCAATGTCCTAGTTTCTTTTCTGCTTGCAACAGTTCTGCCGCTTTAGCATACATTGCAAAACGCTCATAAAAGGCTAACAAAGTAACCATATTGTTATAGTATTTATTAGCAGAAGATGCATAAGAAAGGTTTTTCATTTTTATGAGCAAAGACTCTTGCAATTCTGTTAAACCAGCGTTTTCAGCCAAAGAAAGTACTTTTCTTAAATCTGCCTCACTATCTGTATCATAACCATTTATGTTTTTTACAGACTGATTTAATCGTGTAGCTAAATCTAGACGTTCTTTTGGTGAACTAATTGACATTACTTGTGTGCCAAAACCGCTTCCTAGAAAACTCTGTACTGAATACTTAGTACTATAAGCATAATTCTTTCCATCAGCCTCACCAGGAATAGCTTCTAGTTTTCTCTCTAGGTCTTTTAATTCTTGATAAGTTGTTACTGGATTAGTATTTTTCAGTAAAGCTAGGCTGTAATTAGAAATCTGTTCTAACTCAGTAGGCTCTTTTGTGGGTTTTGATTTAACTAGCGCGATGGCTTCTTTATAAAAATCAAGCGATTGTTTTGTATAATTTCGTTCTGCAAGAAGTTGTCCAGCATTAAAGAGTAGCCAAGCAGTAACTTTAGGATTTTTAGCTAAGCTATCTCGCAAGGTCGCAACAGCCGCATCAGGTTTATCAGCTTGAATTTGTACTTTAGCAATCTTAGTTAGCCATTCAGGGTTATTACCATCAATTTCAAAATTGCGTCTTAGTGCTGTAACTGCCTCATCATAACGTTGCTCACGAGTATAGAGTGTGGCTAAAGTCTCACGCAGGTCTAAACGCTGAGGTTCGTTAGTCAAAGCAAGTTTATATTGGTCTATTTGTTTAGCAACTTCACCATTAGCAGCATAAATTGCCCCTAAAACTAGGTTCCATCGATAGTCCTTAAAAGATTTCTTAGATAAATCCTCATAATAGATCTTGAACCGATCTAACTGGTTGTTAGCCTGTGCATAACGAAAAGCCGCGTCAATAAACTGGCTATTGTCAAACTGTCGATTGATTACTTCTATATATTGGTCTATCACGTCGCTATGTCTATTAAGTCTAGCTAGGGTTTCTATCATCGCCAAACGTAAATTAATAATATAGGCTTTTGCCTCATCTCCAGACAAACCACTAGTACTAGGCTGTTTTAATGCCGCTTGGTAAAGCTCAACTAATGCTTCCTGCTTATTAGCTTTACCTAAGATTGCTACTAAATTACTAAAAAACTCGTTATCTAATGGGTGCTCACTATACCAAGCTCTTAGGATTTGCTCTGATTCATCCAATTTATTAGCTTTTTCTAGCTGTTTAGCTAGCTGTAAAGTAAATTGCTTACGATAATCACCTTGCGCACGGTTAGCAGATTGCTTAAAAAGTGCAATTGATTTATCAACCAACCCTGCACGGCTAAAAAACTGTGCTGATTCTTGAATAACCCCTAAATTACTAGGATATTGTGCTAGTAACCCTTCAAAAATATTACTAGCTTTTGTTAAGTCTCGTCTTTGTTCATAAAAATCTGCCTGTTGGAGGCGATACTTCATAGCTTCGCGTTCATCACGAGCGAGTTTTGTCAAACGCATTAAAGTCTGCTCTTCATCTTGAGGGAGTCTTTCACGATGAAAAACATCACGAATAGCTTCTAGAAATTCGATTTCACTATGTTTTGCAACTTGGTCACGTAGGAAATTATCAGCTTCAGTCTCTCGACCAGCAGACCTTAAATATTCACTATAACCTAGGCTTAAAAGCCAGTTACTAGGGTTGCTTGAAGCCTGTAGATCATAACTACGAGCAATCACTTGAGCAAAATCACGTCGGGGAGTAAGTTGCACTAAGCGTTTAACCACCACATCTCGACCAACTCCAGGTTCAGAAAGCACGCTAACATATTCATTAATTGCCTGTTTCCAGTCGTTTTTACCTTCGTAAATTGCTCCCATTTTATAAGCTAATGCTGTTTTATCACCAGTGTTATCACGATAATTGTTAACAACTCGAATTGCATCATCATACTGATAGTAGTCCCAATAAATACTGGCTACTTCTAGGTAAGTATTAGAAACTCCTAGCTCATTAGTAAGGATGGTGTCCCAAACCTGACGAGCACGAGCAAAATCGCTCATATCAGCAAAAACTTCTCCTGCTTTGGTTTTATAGTCGTGATTAGTAGGATAAATTCTAGCAAGTTGTAGATAGACCTTTGCTGACTCTTCAGAAAACTTCTCTCCCTGATAACCAAATGAGCGCATTAAATCGGCTAATTTAAGTGAATATTGGGTTTCACCAGGATAATTAGCCACTAAAAGCTTATAAGTCTCTAATGCTTCATCAAAATGTGAAAGCTTAATTGCGGCATCAGCAGTAAATTGTTGATAGGCAAGTGAAGTGGTAGCTTTTTGACGTGCTTGTTCATAAGTGGTTTGTAGTGTTTGATCCTTAGCTAAATAGCGTAATAGATTTTCTTGAATAGCTGGATCACTAGAGTAATATTCAAAAGATAGTCGTTTCCATTCAGCCCAGTTCTCATTAACTGCATGGTAACGTAACAAGCCATTAACAAAAGCAATATTATTTGGAAATCGTTTTAGGGCGTAGCTATAAAGCTCAAAATAGAACCTTGAATCATAGTTTATATCTGTAACCTTACCATAAGACATTAAAACAAACCTGTCTAGATATTCCTTAATGTCTGCTTGATCTAGGGTTTCAACAATTTCCTTAGAGTAAGCACGAAATTCAGCTTTCTTTTTGTTACGAATATACCAGCGGCTTAAGCTATGATACCAACTATTTTCTTGAAAATTGTTTATTGCCGCAGTTAAAACCTTAAACTGTTCTTCAAATAGCCGCGCGGACTCTAACCACTGCAACATTCGTTCATAAAGCCCTTCTTCTTTAGGATGTTTTTTTATTTCTCCCCAGAAAAACTTTAATGTTTCTTGTTTTTTTCCTTCAGCACCAAAACTAGAGACTACCCTTTCCAAAATACGAGAATAATTTATCTCCCCATTATCAGATGAGTATGTATTAGGTTTATTATTGTAATCTTCATTACCGTTATCTTGGCTCATCCAAACAGGGTTATAGGTATCGCTAAAAAACTGAATATTTTGAACTACCCCGTCTACAACTGCATCAATTTGGGGATCAGGAGTTTGGACTGTGCGCGAAGAGGGTAATAAAACGCGATTAGCATTTTTTTCCGCAATTTTATCTAGCAGTTGACCAAGCAAAACCCTTTCTGCGTCACGTTGGCCTAGCGCCACATGTGCATCAGCAATGTTTACAGTAACTTGATAGTAATTTGGTGCTTGAGGAAACTTAGTTTGGAATTCCTTCCCCAAGCTAATCACAAGCTTATGTTCACCAAACCCAGCAAACATAGACATTAAATAGTTATACATTATTGGCAACTGTTCTGAATTTGCGTATTCTTGCTTAAAACTATTAAAAATCCGATAAGCAAAAGCACGATTAAAATAACTTGCAGCATTGCTTTCTTTTTGTTGGAATTCTGATCCTATGTTGCTATTAGATAAAACTAGTGATAGTACGCCATTAAGTAACCCTGGATTTTGATCAACCTTAGCAA
>JAHFUF010000436.1:3787-5097 GCA_023265235.1 Blastocatellia bacterium | reverse complement strand
ACAAAAGCTATGAACAAGCTACTCGGTTGACAATTATTTTTAGCATTTTCTTTTCTGTTGCTTTAGTAGTAGTTGGGCTAGTAAACCTCTTAGGTGATTATAACTTATTAGGAGGCTTTTGGGCTTTACTAGCAGGCTTTTTGTTACTTAGGTTGGTCTATAAAACACCTCCAGAACTTTTATTTAAGGCTACTGTTAATACTGTTAAATCTAGCTATACTAGAGAAAAAGCAAAAATAGCTAAGGACTTTATGAGTAAAGATTTTGTTTCTATTACTCCAAATATTACAGTCACTCAAGCGTTAAAAACTTGCCAAAAAGCAGCATTCAAAACAATCCCGGTAATACAATTGCAACAATTACACGGGGTTTTATTTATTGCTGATATAGAAAACTTAGCAGAAAAAGATCAAGCAACTACTTTTGTTTATCAAATAATGAAGCCTGTAATGGCTAAGCATTTTGTTACACTCGATATTTCTATTAAGCAAGCTACCGATGAGTTAAACAACAATGGTTTAGGCTATGTCCTAGTAATAGATAGCAATAGCCTAGTAATAGGCTTTTTAAGTCAGAAAGAAATAGCTTTTCTATAATGAACATCGTTGCTTGCCTAGGTGCATAAAGGAAATATTTAGTGTAAAATGTCTAAATCTTTTTTATAAAAACATACTACTGGTTAAGATAATGAAAATAAAGACCTTATATTTCCGTGTTACTCTCCTTGTTAGTTTTTTGTTAATAATTAATTTTACATTTAATACTAATGTTGCATCTGATAATCAACGAAATATTCATAAACCGCTAGCTAGTACAAAAGAAAATACTAAGCCTAAGCTCACAGTAATAATAGTAGTAGATCAATTTCGTGCTGACTATTTACCACGTTTTAATAGTTTGTTTGGCCAAAAAGGTTTTAAGCGTTTAATGAGCCAAGGTGCTTATTTTACTAATGCCAACTATCCTTACTCTAATACTTATACGGCTGTAGGGCATTCAACTATTGTTACAGGATCGCTACCCTCAATACATGGTATTATTGCAAACAAATGGTTTAATCGTGAAACAGGTGAATTCTTAAGGGCTTCTGAGGATGACAAAGTTAGCGGAGTAGGTGTAGAAAAAGGATCTTCGCCACGACTACTACTTACTACAACTATTGGTGATCAACTGAAGTTAAGTAATAATTACCAGTCAAAAACATTTGGGGTTTCAATAAAAGACCGATCAGCAGTGTTTACTGCTGGTCTGCGTGGTTCTGGGGCTTATTGGTTTGACGATAAGAGCGGGCAAATGTGTTCTAGCAGTTA
>JAHFUF010000436.1:0-3777 GCA_023265235.1 Blastocatellia bacterium | reverse complement strand
TTTAACAAGCAACACATTCCAGACCAATATTTTCAAAAAACTTGGGAGCGTAAATTACCTGAGGCTGCTTATCAAATCTCTGATAAAGATGATGCAAGCTATGAAGATACTTGGGAAGGTAATACTAAGACTTTTCCACACATTATTGATGGTAATAGTAAAGAAATAAGCCCTGCCTTTTATAGACAATTTGGTGATAGCCCTTTTTCTAATGAACTATTAGCCAAATTTGCTCTAGCTACCATAGATAATGAAAAGCTAGGACAGGGAAAATACCCTGATTTTCTAGCAGTAAGTTTTTCCGCCCCTGATTTAGTTGGTCATATATTTGGCCCTTATAGCCAAGAAATGCAAGATACTATTATTAGGACAGATGAAACTATAGGGTTTTTTCTAGATGAGCTAGATAAAAGATTAGGTCTAAATAACATTTTAGTTGTTCTAACAGCAGATCATGGAGTTGCTCCTATTCCAGCTTACGCTCAGCAACACGACTTGGGCGGCTTACGAATGGATGGCTTAAAACTAAGAAAAGACATGGAAGAATTGCTTGTTAACCGTTATGGGGCATTAAAAAAAGGCGAAGAATATATCTTGGGTTTAGTCGGTCAACAGTTTTACCTTAGTGAAGCTTTGATTAGAGAGAAAAAACTAGACTTAAAAGAAATAGAAGATTTTCTTGGACAACAAGCAGTAAAAACAGAAGGCGTGGCCGCTTATTATACCCGTACAAAAATAATTGCTGGAGAAATACCTAATACAGATATTGGCCAGCGAATAGTGGCAGGATTTAGCCCTGAACGTAGTGGAAATGTTTTTTTGCTTGTAAAACCATTTGTACAAATTGCTGAAGCAGAAAATGAATATAATGGTGCTGGTCATGGCACGCCTTACCACTATGACACACATGTACCTATTATTTTTATGGGAAAACAAATTAAATCAGGGGTTTACCGTGAAGCTTGTAGCCCTAGTGATATTGCTCCTACGATAGCTACAATTCTAGAGGTTGAGCCTCCTAGCGGCTCAGTAGGGCGAGTGCTAACTGAAGCACTTAAATAAATATTGTTTAGTCTTTTGTAATGAGTTAATTAGGAGGGTCTATGAAATTAATTTGTAAAAAATGTGGATATATGACCGAAGCAGAAATCCACTTACAAATATGCCCTGTATGTAAATCACCAATGCAGGTTGTAAAAAATAATACCTAATAATATCCAACAAATCCCAACAACGCCCAGGCCATAATCAAGACCAGCCCTAAAGGACTGGTCTATTATCAAAAGCCCCTAACGGGGCTATAAAGAGTTGAAAAATAAGAGTTTATAAAATGTTAATGCCCTGTTAAGGGCATCTGAAAATAGCCCATTGATTTATCTATGGGCGGGGTTATGGGCTTGATTATGGTTTTATTGGTTAACAGGTTCACCTATAAAAACAAATGTTGCCCATTGAGAAGGGGTTTTATACTTTTCACGCACTTTTAATACTGCTTTATGATAGCTAATTGCTACATCAGAGGTTTTCTTAAATTGTTCATAAAAAGCTTCCATAAAAGTTGTAGTAACTTTGGCTTCAACTTGCCACAAAGTAAGTAACGTGCCAGCATTATTACTTAATGCTAAAGAATTTGCTAGGAAAAACAAACCATCACCATTACTAATGTTAATGTTGTTTTGATTAACTGATAGCATTACTAAATTATTGTTTTCAATGCAACCACGTAAGTCACTAAGATTTACTACACCGTCATTTACAGTATTTCCTTGATCATCAGTTTGTGGTGTGAGTAGTAGAAAACTTTTTAATGGTTGTTGGTCATTTAGGTAGCTATAAGCAATTATATGTAATAGTTGTTTTCCTTTTCCTTGTTCACATAAATTGCCTTTTGTTGCCATTACCCCAGATAAAGGTTTTGCCTTAAAGTTCGTGGCAGCTTTCATTTCTGCTTTAGCATCAGCTAAAACAGGTAACATATTGCTATTAAATGTATTAGCCGCAGGAATACCAAGTACAACACTTTCTGTTCTAACTGTGATTTCTGATTTGCTACGAATACGATCAACTATAGCTAATGTACTTAAGCTAGGCGATTGTAATAGTACAAATTTGTCAATTAAATAAACGCCTTGGCTATCTTTTAAGTCAGAAAAAGACATTGCTCCTAATTTACCTGAGGCGACTATTAAAAGCTTGCTTTCTGCTTCTACAGGAAAGGCAGCAGTAATTACTTCTGGTAGTAGGAACAAACGCAACTCTTCATCGATATTTGTATTAGCATTGTTAGTGGTATTAGCTGTTGTTTCTCCAATGGCTTCTCGAAGTTTATCAAGGCGAATATTTTTTATTTCAGGTAAGCTACGACGCTGATCTAATAAGGCTTCTAAACGCTTTACATCTATTTTATTTAAATGCCCTATTAATGTTCCATCAGGTTTTACCACCCAAATTAGTAAGCCGCTTTGTATTGGTAAGTAGGCTAAAATCGTCGCATTAAGCCTTTGAGATGTTTGAAGGATTTCATTAAGACTAATCGCGCTAAAAGGCTTAAAGAAATCTGCAATGGTTTTATCTTCTTTGTTAGAAAGAGTTTTTTGAAGTGAGCCACGAAATTGAAAAACACGAATTCTCTCAGCTATTGCTAGGGCGATAGGAAATTGCTGTTGTGTGACAAGCATTTCTAAATAAGCTTCATATACTTGTAATGCTGTGACTAATCCTAGGGTATTTTCTACTTGTAGTTGACCATTATTTTCAATAATACCAACTGCATTTTCATATTGAGATTGAGCCGTTTTACTATCTCCACGTTGGCTAGCTAGTTTTGCCAGCCCATAATGGCAAGAATATACTCCAACAGGGTTTTTTAGTTCTGAAAAAATAGCTTGAGCTTGTTCATAGGAAGTAGCGACTTTGTTTAAATCACCTTTTTTGGCAGAAATAGCTGCTCGTAAGAGTAGCGTGTTGGCTTCCCCTGCTTTGTCTTTTGCTTCTTGTTTCATGGTTAAGACTTTTTCACAGTAATTAGCTGCTACATCATATTGTCCATTTACAAATGAAGCGTTGGCAAGTGTCTCTAGTAAAGCAGGTGAAGTTCCTTTTTCAGGGTTTTCTTGGTTCATTGCCAATGCTTGCTCAAGGTAGGGCAAGGCTCGATTAGGCTGATTTAGGATTGTATAAGCACTGCCTAAGCCAGTTAATACAGTATACTCACTACGCCTATCTTTAATTTCTCTCACTATTACTAGGGCTTGTTCATAGGCAGTTATTAACTGTTGTGCTTGTGATAATGATTTGTAAACTAACCCTAGTCCTAAGAGTGCAATAGACTCACCACGCCTATCTTTAATTTCCTTGCAAATAGACAACATTTGTTCATAGTGTTTTGTGGCGCTATCAAATTTTTGTAGATTACGTTCACAAACTGCCAAAGCATTTAGCGTATAGGCTTGTCCTCGTAAATCTTTTGCTTCACGACGAGCAATTAAATTTTGCTCATAGTAGGGGATAGCTTTATCAAACTTATTTTGACTACGGTAAGTGTCTGCTATTGCTGCTAAAACAATCCCTTGTAATTTGTAATCCTTAGCAGTTTGACTAGCTTTTAATGCTAAGTCATAAGTGGAAAACATTTGGTCAAATTGCTCTAAAGAGCGATAACAATCTGCTAGTCCAAAGAGAGCATAGCCGCCACCAGAAGAGTTATTGACCTCTTTAGCTACAGCTATAGCTTGTTCATAGTAAGGAATAGCCTGTTTAGGATCTCGTTCTAAACGA
>JAHFUF010000435.1 GCA_023265235.1 Blastocatellia bacterium | reverse complement strand
TTGAATTAATTTTTTATCAGCATAAATTAAACCGTCTACTAACATTTCTGGCTTATAACTTTTAGGAATACGCCAGCAATAATCATTTACTTTTTCTAGTGGGCCTTTATAAGCGTCTTTGCTCATTAATTTTCCTCTAAGATTTAGTTTAAGTTAAATATCTAGAATAACTTCTGCCAACCAACCATTTTCTTTTTCTGTTACTAGCAAACCATGGTAAGTAATAGCTTTTACTTCATGGTCTAACATATGACGACTAGGATCTAGCTTTTCTCCTGATATTTGGGCGGTTAAACCCGTTTTATCTACATTTACAGTAAACTCGGAAAAAACTAAATGCTTTGTCTCTGAAATATAAAGTAGTTCATTTAGCCAGTCAAAAAATAAATATTCCAAGTCTTCGCCCTCTATTTTTATAGTTAAATGTTCTAAAGGACGGACATCATCAATATTTTCAACTACTAAGGAGAAAAACCCTTTTCCTGCTTGAGCAAAAAGGGTATTGAGATCTGAGGCAATGATACGTAGTCCTAAATCTGCGGTATGTTCAAAAACTTCATACATAAGCTGTGGGTTGTTCCTATCTATTTTGCACCAAGTAGTTATTACGATTAGACCGAACTTGTAGACCTGAGCGTTTGACTTTTACTTCTAGTTTGTGAGTGCTATTGGCAACACGATCTTTAGGCAAATGATAAGCTAGCGTGTAACTAGAAGCAAATTCTTTGGCAATAGCATCAAAAACTTCTTGATAATTTTGACTATTAACAGAAAAATCACGTCCTCCTGTTAGTCGTGTAACTCCAGAGACATCTAGCAATGTTGGTAGGCGTTCTTTTGAATCTTGGTTAATAAGAGGAGAAAAAGAAGGTAAAGTAATGCTATAAATACTGATACCAGTGAGGTTAGCACGGCGAATAAGTTCTTTTTTATCAATTATACTAGAACTATCAAACCCATCGGTAATCACTAGTACTACTTGGCGTAGGCGTTTTCCTTCACGAATTGAAGGAGCTTTCTTAAACATAGTAACAGCACGATCTAATGCGTCATAAATCCTAGTTGAACCACCATAATCTTTTATTTTGTCTAGTTTATTACTGATTTTTTTATAGTCATTGGTAAACTCTTGAAAAATTTCTACTTTGTAATTAAACCCCATCAGAGCACAGAAAGAGTTTTTGTCTAATTGTTGAGTAAATTTTTTTATAGCTTCTTTTTGCAGGTTAGCTTCTTCTACTGAAAGGCTACCAGATAAGTCTAGGGCTAAAACTAATGAAAGAGAGGTGTTTTTTAATGCTGTTGTAGGTTGAAAGAAATCTATTGAACGAACTTGTCCATCTTCTCGTAACTCAAAGTCTTCTGGCTTTAAGTCTAGGACATAATTACCTTTTGCATCCGTGACAGTAGCATCTAAAGTCACCAAGTCTGTATCTATTTTCACCAAAAGCTCTTCTTGATTAGTGCTAGTAATAGATTTTGTAGCTGGCACTTGTCCTAGCGATACATAATAGAAAAAACTTAATATTATTAAGCTGGCAAGAAAAGCAGTTTTATAAGGTTTCATAGTTAAAAATTGTTGTTAGTAAAGTTAGAAATGTTAGTGTGCTAACGAATAAAACCAAAGAATAGTTCGTTTGCCTTATCTTACCAGAAAGCAATTGACGTAGCCTATTATTAACGCTAGTGTACAATTAAATCTATCAATTAAACCAGGAAACCCTTATGTATAGCTTACGCAAGATAATCTATTTATTCATATTTATATTCATAGCCTTTATTTTACTAGGGGGACAAAATACTACTCCTAGTAGTGCTAATAATATTAATGGCCCACAAGATGTAGAAATAAACAAACAAAAATATGCACCTGGACAAGTTCCTGAGCTAGCACTAAAAAGCCAAAAAATAGCACAACTTAAAACTGATCAAAAGCTTAACCTAGTAATTTCTTTTAAGCTAGAAAAAGAGCAAGAACTAAGAAGTTTGATGACAGAGCTTTATGATCAAAATTCACCAAATTATCATAAATGGCTTACTCCAGAAGAGTTTGGAGAGCGTTTTGGACGTTCAGAGGCTGAGGTTAATATAGCAATTAATTGGCTTTTATCACAAGGTTTTACCATAGAGCAGGTTTGGCCTAATCGCCTAGCCATTAGCTTTAGTGCTCAAGCAGAGGTAGTAGAAAAAGCTTTTCAGGTAGAAATAGACCAGTATCAGGATAATAACAAAAGAGTTTTTTATTCCAATAATGAATCACCAAAACTACCTACACAGCTAAGATCCGTTACTAGTAGTATTTATGGGTTAAATAATGCTTATTTGTACCAAACCAGTAGCAGATTATACCCGTTTTCTAGTGATCAGCAAAAGATGTTACAGGATGCTAGAAAAGAGGGTAGAAGGTTAGAAAAGAATTTTAGGGCTGGTAATAGCCCAGTTTTCTTTGGGCCAGATGATTTTGCCTTAGCTTATAATATTTCCCCTGTTAGCGATTCTGGAATACAAGGGCAAGGTCAAAGAGTAGCAATTATTATTAATTCTAATGTACTGGATGATGATATTAACCTGCACCGTCAGCTTTTTGGCTTGCCTTTTACTAATGTTAAACGGTTTGTGCCTCCAGGTTTAGAAATGCCTCCTGTCAGGTTTCAAGGCGAAGCAGAACTAGATATAGATTCAATATCAGTAATTGCACCAATGGCAGAAATAAACCTAGTTTTAATTCCAGAACTTACTACTAGAAATGTTTTCTTAGCTGAGCAATTTATTGTTAACACACTTAAAATCCCAATAGTGAATGAGAGTTTTGGTGGATGTGAGGCAAATATTTTTGACCCTGCTGAACAAATGCTTATGTTACAAGGAGTTGCTCAAGGTATGGCATTTTTTATTGCTGCTGGCGATGAAGGAGCAGAATGTTTTCCTGGTAGTAGTCCTGGACAAGCGTCAATAAATTGCCCTGCTTGTTATGATGGTGCTACGGCAGTAGGAGGAACACAAATTATTGGCGACTATGATATTTTTGGTGACTTAGCAAATGTTCGCCAAGAAAGTGTTTGGAATGAACCTCCAGGAGTCCGCTTTGATTGTGATGGTAATCCATTAACAAATGGTGGAGGTGCTACAGGTGGAGGAGTAAGTGAGAGGGTTGCACGCCCAAGCTATCAAACTATGGCAGGTGGATTTACTGGCGGTGTTCCATCAGGAACAAAACGTGTTATTCCTGATATTGCTTTACTTGCAGGCACACCAGGAACCGCAATTGTTGTTAATGGTAATGGGTTTATTGTTTCTGGCACTAGTCAATCTGCACCACTTTGGGCAGGAATTATGGCTTTAATCAACAACGCTAAGGGCACTGTGCAAGGTTCACCTAATAGTGAAATTTATCGTTTAGGTAAGGCTCAATTTAAGGATGGCGGAGCAGTAGTTTTTAAAGATATTACTTTTGGCAACAATAACACAATACCCCGTACTCCTTGTGCTCAAGCAGGAACAAAAGGGTTTTTAGCTTCAAGTGGCTATGATTTAGTAACAGGCTGGGGTGTTCCTAATGTAGAGACGCTAGTGAAAAATTTCGCGCCTGATAAAACACCTCCTGTAGTTAAAGTTACCGCGCCACAATCTGGAGATATGCTTAAAATAGGAGACAAGATTAGAATTGATTGGCAAACAACAGACAACTCAACTATTACTCGACATAACATTGATTTGTCTACAGATGGTGGAATCACTTTTCCTATGGTAGTTGCTCAAGGTTTAGCTGGAAATGCACAAAACTTTATTTTGACTGTTCCAAATACTCCTACTTCAACTGCTTGTATTCGTGTTACAGCCATTGATGAGGCAGGCAATAGCGGTTCTGGGCTTAGCCAAGGTAATTTTAGTATTATTACACCTATTCAAGCAAGCTTTACCTTAAATGTAAGTCCTAGCTTACAAACAGTAATAGCTGGAAATAATACTAGTTTTAATATAAGCACACAGGCTAAAGGTGATTTCAGAGGTGAGATAAACTTAAGTGTTATGTCTGAGCCAGTAGATAACACTATTAAACTTAATGCTCCTAAAGTACTGGTGTCTACTGGTAATACAGATTTATTACAGGTTACTACTACTACTACAGCAACACAAGGAGAGTTTAAGCTTACCCTTATTGGTACAGCAAAAGGTACTAATGGGGAGCAGCTTTCCAGCAGTGCAGTAGTAATGTTAAAAGTACTTCAACCAGATTTTTCCTTAGCTTTTGATTCACCACAACTAAAAGTTACTCGTGGGCAAAAAGCAGCAGTCCCAATTAGGGTTGATAGGATTGCTAACTTTGCAGGTAAGGTAACAGTAACTACTCCAAATACCAGTTCATTAAAATTAAAACTGTTGCCAAGTTCACAATCTACAACAGGCACTAGTCTTAGCTTTTCGCTAAAAGCACAAAAAAGTGGGCCTATTGGTGCTCAGGAGTTAGTTTTTACTGGTCGAGATGACCTAGGAAGAGTCCGAACAGTAAAACTTAACCTGCTAATCGAGTAATCGAATATTTGACAGTACTAAAACTAATTATAGTTTGGCTAAAACAATTTAGAAAAGTAGGTTATTAGATGAGTACAAAACCATATGATCAAGCATTCAAGTATTTAGCAGAGCAAGACCCAGAAACTTTATTGCTACTTTGTGGAGCAATTAGGCCAGGCGAAAATGTTCGTATAGAAAGATTATCGCAAGAATTAACTGTATCAGTAAAAATCCCTGATCAGCTATATTTAATTGAACGAAATGGAGTTAAAGAACTTGCTCATATTGAATCTCAAACTGTTTATATCCAAGAAATACCAGCAAGGACACTTGATTATTATTTACGTGCTTGGATTAAGTATCAATTGCCAGTTATTAGCTATCTTTTGCTATTAACAAGAGACGGGCTTCCAGAAAACACAACCAATGTAGCTCAAACTAGTGTTAATACAGGCGAGTTACAGATTACTGTGCGATATCACATAATTAAGTTGTGGGAAATGGAAGCAGGAGTGGCACTTGCTAGCAATAGTCACTTACCCACCGCTTAAGCGGAGGGCTTGTTGGGTAGAACCGATAGGCACACGTGACCATGATTAAGTTCTTA
>JAHFUF010000434.1 GCA_023265235.1 Blastocatellia bacterium | reverse complement strand
GAAAATGTTCAATTTGGTGGTGCCATTGGTACTCTTATAGCTCAACTACTAGAAGTACAATTAAATAAAACTGGGACAGGTATTGCTTTAATAGTATTACTAGTGTTTTCTGTAATGTTGGTTACAGAACTTTCTGTAAATGCAGTTTTGGAAAGCTCTGGTGTAAAGACAGTGCTTAATGGTTTTAGCGCGATAAGGTTAGCTATATCCAAAAACTTTGTAGCATTATACAGTAGTTGGCAAACTCATCTAAAAGCACGAAAACAAGCAAGAGAAGAAAAAGAATTTTTAAGACAACGCCTAAGAGAAGAAGAAGCTGTTAAACGTGAAAAAGAAAGAACCGCCCGTCTTAAAGAAGAAAAATTGGCTAAAGTTAATAGCGAAACAGCAAAGGCTATTGATATAAATAAAAAAGCTTCTGCAGTTATCCCTACAGATAAAGTCAATAAAACAGCAACAAACGAGAGGTTTGCTGGAAATCAGCAAAATATTACTGCTGCAAATACTAATATAAATGCTAGCCCAATCCCTCTTGGCAATCAGCCAGCTTTAAATACTGCTGTTATAAAACCTAATGCTGGTCAAACCCCTGTAACTCCTATAACTCCTGTAACTCCATTAACTCCAGCAACTCCAATAGAACCGGCTCCAGTTGTTCCAGTTCTACCGGGAGCGGGCTTTATTTTTGCAAATAAAAAACAACCTGATCTAAATGAACTACGCAGGTTAGTTTATGGCGATGAACAACATACAGAAGTTTTAGAAGAATTTTCTTTAAGCGGAGCACTACCTTCTCTACCGCCTCAAGAGTTGCAAGAGTCCCCACCTCAAGTAGTAAAACGTGAAAGTGCTAGCCCCATAGCATTAAGAGGAGGTAGCAGTACTGCAAAAGTACCTAATTTATCTAGAATGCCTCAATCAATGAGGGACACTGCTGCATCACTTCCTAGGCCAAATCAGTTACAACAAACCTTTATTAATGAAGATGATAATCCTGATGAAATTCTAATCAACCGAAGAGTTATTACAGATGAACAGCAAAGCCCTGTAGTTTCTAAACCTCCTGTTAGTTTTTCCTCTTTACTAATGCGTGGATTTGAGTTACCTAGCCCAGATTTTTTAGCTTCACCTCCTCCAAAACATGTGCAAGCTGATGAGGAGTTACGCGAACGTGCAAAATTATTAGTTGATAAATACAAAGAATTTTCTGTTACTGGCGAAGTTCAAGCAATTAGCCCTGGGCCAGTTGTTACTACTTTTGAATTTAAGCCTGACCCTGGTGTTAAATATAGTCGTATGACTAGCTTAACAGATGATCTTTGTCTAGCATTAGAAGCCGAATCTGTTCGCATTGATCGTATTCCTGGCAAATCTACAGTTGGAATTGAAGTTCCTAATAGTAAGCGTGAAAAAATTTACCTACGTGAGATTTTTGAATCAGATAAGTTTCAAGGCTCAGCTTCTCCTCTAACTTTGGCATTAGGAAAAAGCATTGATGGCAGGACTTACGCAGCAGACTTAACAAAAATGCCTCACCTACTTATTGCAGGCGCGACTGGAACAGGTAAGTCAGTATGCTTAAATTCATTAATTGTTTCTATTCTTTATAAAGCCTCACCTGATGATGTAAAACTTATTATGGTAGATCCAAAACGCTTGGAGTTAGGGCTTTATGAAGGTATCCCTCACCTGCTTACCCCAATTGTGCTTGATCCTAAACGTGCTTCTAACGCGCTAAAGTGGGCAGTAGGTGAAATGGAACGACGTTATAAACTTCTGGCTGGTTATAGTGTACGAAACATTGATCAATATAACCAACAAGTGCGTCAAGAGCATGAAATTATTCCTGCTATTCACCCTGATCGCCTGCGTAAACCTCTACCTTATATTGTGGTCATTATTGATGAACTAGCTGATTTAATGATGGTTGCTTCAAGCGATGTTGAGACTTCAATAACTCGTTTAGCTCAAATGGCGCGTGCTGTAGGTATTCACTTGGTTATAGCGACTCAACGTCCATCAGTAGATGTTATTACAGGACTAATAAAAGCTAATTTCCCTTCACGAATTTCTTTCCGTGTTTCTTCAAAAGTAGACTCAAGAACAATCCTAGATAGTAATGGTGCCGAAACCTTGTTAGGGCAAGGGGATATGCTCTTTTTGCCTCCTGGCACATCTCGCTTAATACGTGTACATGGTGCTTATGTTGGAGAAGGAGAGATTGAAGCCATTGTTGAACATATTCGTAGCCAAAGACAGCCAGATTACGACAATAGCATCCTAGCTTCAGACGAAGATGGCGATGGAGCCGAAAGCTTTATGGAAAAAGATGACCTATTTGATGAAGCAATAAAGGTTGTTTGTCAAATGAGTAAAGCTTCTACTTCTGTCCTTCAACGACGCTTACGCATAGGTTATGGTCGAGCCGCCGCAATTATTGATATGATGGAGCGAGAAGGCTATGTAGGGCCTCCTGATGGTAGCAAACCCCGTGTTGTCAAGCAAAATGCCTATGATTACCTAGAAAGACTTGAGCAAATTAAAGAAGAATAGTGCTTTATCCGCTCTAAACTCTAGCATTGTAGCTTAAAACCTAAACATTTAGCATCCTACACCTCAACACTGGGGTTTAAAACCTAAATGTTGAGGTTTTAAACGTGAACATTTGGCATCCTTACCCTAAATGCTGAGGTTCTAAACCTAAATATTGAGGTTTAAAACCTAAATGCTGAGGTTTAAAACGTGAACATTTGGCATCCTTACCCTAAATGCTGAGGTTCTAAACCTAAATATTGAGGTTTAAAACCTAAATGCTGAGGTTTAAAACGTGAACGTTTGGCATCCTTACCCTAAACATTGGGGTTCTAAACCTAAGTGTTGAGGTTTAAAACCTAAATGCTGAGGTTTAAAACGTGAACATTTGGCATCCTACACCCTAAAGAACACTCTAAGTAATTCTCTGGTTCTGCTCGTTGATCTGCATAAGGAGGAGAAGTAACAATAAGATCAATACAAGAATCAGGCAAGGTTGGTAAAATATTTTGGTAGGCTTCAAAAGCTTGGTACTGTTCCAGCTATTGATTACTCTGAATATAGCAAAGCTTTGGGGCTATAAAATAATAGGCAATGTATTTTTAATGTAGGGTAACCCTACTATTTTTATTAGTATCTTCTAGTAGAACTTCTAAAATCCTTAAACGATCTGTTTTAATAACAGTAAACTTAAACCCTTCGTATTCTAGTTTTTGCCCTGTTTGTAATACTTTGCCAGCTTGATCCATTAAAAAGCCTGCTAAAGTAGTATAGTTTTCTTCTTCAGGAAGTTTAATTTTTATTTTCTTGTTAATTTCTCTAATAGAAGCATTGCCTTTGATTAAGTAAATGCCAGGTTCTTTTTCTAGAATTGCTTCAATAGAAGCTTGGTCAAATTCATCATCTATTTCCCCTACAATTTCTTCCAACAAGTCTTCTAGGCTTACAATGCCTAATGTCCCACCATGCTCATCTACAATAATAGCAAGGTGTACACGGGCACGTCGCATTTGTTTTAATGCTTCTTCTAAAGTTACTGTTTCAGGCAAATAAAAGGGTTTAGTTAGCAGTTTACTTAGAGAAAAATCTTTTGGATTACTAAAATAAGGTACTATATCTTTTAGGTTTAGTACTCCTGCTATGGTATCAAGGTTGTCACGGTAAATAGGAAGACGAGAAAACTTATTTTCTATAAACAGGTTATAAACCTCTTCTATGGTGGCTTTATCAGGTAGAGCACAAACTTCTGATCTAGGGGTCATTACTTGACGGACTTCTGTATTAGAAAACTCTATTACATTATTGACCATTTCCATTTCTTCATTTTGTAAGTGACCGCCTTGATGACTCATTTCTACAAGTTGACGCAGTTCTTCTTTAGTGTATGCAGTAGCATGTTCAGCCGTTGAATGTAGCCCTGCTAGGCGTAAAACTAAAGAGCCAGAATGATTTAACACCCAAATAGGAGCTTTAAAAACCTTGTAAAATACCTCCATTGGCCAAGCAACTAGCATTGCTACGGTTTCTGTGCGTTCTAAGGCAAGGGTCTTAGGAGCTAATTCACCTAACACTATATGTAGAAAAGTAATGATGGTAAAAGCTACGACAATAGCAGCAGAATGAGCAGCAGCAATAGCATAGCCAGCAGGAAGAATGTTTTCAAATATGGGTTTAAGTGTATGTGCAATTGCTTCTTCACCCACCCACCCAAGTGCTAAACTTGATAGAGTAATTCCAAGCTGTGTAGCGGAAATATATGAATCTAAAGAGCTAATTACCCTAAGGAGAGTTTTAGCACGGTTATTACCTGTTTCTACTAGAGATAAAACTTTAGAGCGTCGTACTCCTACTAGAGAAAACTCTGCAGCAACGAAAAAACCATTGCTACATACTAGCAATAGAACTACTAGCATTTTAAATATAAATGAAGAAAACGTTTCATTAGTTTGTAAAAGAAACAATATAGAAAAAGGGTCGCTTTGCATGTTTAGAAATATTTACCTTAATGGCTGTTTTGTTTATGGGAAAATTATTGAAAGATATTTTACTAAGAAATCTCTAAGAAAAACAAATTTAATTATTTAATTATGTTGCCAGTTGCCAGTTCTCAGTTCCCAGCCCTAAAGGACTGGGCTATTGTCAGATGCCCCTACAGGGCATTAAGATTTTACTGCTAGTTTATATCTGGTGAAGAACTTCCGTTATTTGAACTTTGGTCAAAAAGCTCATCCTCTTCACTAGTAAGAATTTCCATTGCTTCTAAGCTTAAATCACCAATTGAATGTAGAGAACGCATCATTTCAGGTTTGTTTATTTCTCCAGTTTTTAACACATCGGATAATAGCTCTGACACAACACCTAGTTCTGCTTGCATCGCTAATACTATTTGTAGTAGTTCGCTAATGTCTAGTTCTTCATACTCTTCTAGTTCATCAAATTGATCTGTTGACATAAAATTCCTTTAAGTTTTAATTTTTATCATCTTGTGAAAAGAAGACCCCCACTTCAAAACAGCTTGTCTGTTTAAGCGGGGGATGAATTTTCAAAACTCCGTTAGGAGTTAAAACCTCGTTAGAGGTAAGTCTCTATAATTA
>JAHFUF010000433.1 GCA_023265235.1 Blastocatellia bacterium | reverse complement strand
ATTTTGATCTACTTCCTTACCATTTAAGGCCGCTTCAATGGCAGCGCGTAAATCCTTACCAGTAATAGGAATGTCGCTCTTTGGTCGACTATCATCAAGTTGACCACGGTAAACTAGTTCCCTACTCTCATCAAATAAATAAAAATCTGGTGTGCAAGCAGCAGCATAAGCTTTAGCTACCGCTTGATCCCCATCATAGCAATAGGGAAAATCAAAACCTAATTCTACAGCCATTTCCTTAAGGTTTTCTGGTGAATCGTCTGGATAGCTTTCAGCATCATTAGAGCTAATTGCCACAATACCAAGCGCAGAGGTTTGATAATCTTTAGCTAGTTTGGCTATCTCATCTTGTACATGCTTTACATATGGACAATGACGACAAATAAACATTACTAGTAATGCTTTTTTTTCTGCAAATGTCGCTAAAGAAATTGGCTTACCTGTTACTACATCGGCTAAATTAAAATCAGGTGCTTGTGTTCCTAGATCTAACATTGTTGACAAGGTTCTTACCATTAAGCATATCTCCTTTATTTGTTACTCATTTTTGATTGATTCGTAGATTTTACTAGCGACTGATAGTTTTCCCAATAGCGATTAACTATTCTCTACCTAAGTTGTTGTTTTAGAGTAGCCTTATAAAGATAATACTTAAAACCTTGTTAAAGTTTTCAAAGTCATAAGGGTAGGCTTTTCTTTAAACTATTGCATAGGCCAATTTGGCTAGCTATACTTTGGTTGCTATTTTTTCTATATTTTAACAAACAAATTTGGAGATACCTTATGAGCAGCAAACTTTTTTATGGGATCTTTGCTTTTACACTAACCTTTTTACTAGGTTTAGTTGGCTATTGGTCAGTAAATAAACAGTATGTTTCCAAATATAGTTTTAATCAAGGCTGCTCTAAGTATCAAACTGTAAACCAAAGTAATACAACTAATTATCATAAATAAATTAAAGCGAGTTTTTTAGATGAAAAAGTCTATCTTATCTTTTCTACTAGTTATTCTACTAGTTTTTTCTATAGTACCACCACAAGCCACACATGCTGCTCTAGAACAAAAACCTAATCAGAACAGTAAGTCGCCTACAGGATGGAAAGAGTATGTATCTACAACAGGTAATTTTGCAGTTATGTTACCAGTAGGACAGGTTGTAGAAGAAAAAACCCCTCAAATGCGTGTCAAATTAGATGTTGGCCCACGTACTTATGGGGTAGCGCGTTTAGAAGGGTTTAAGTTTGCAGAAACTGCTCAAGCAACTGTTGAAGGCGCGGCAAATGATTTTCTTGACACATCTGAAGGAAGGGCAATAGATAAACTAAATACTCCTATAGGTGGTTATCCTGGTGCTTCAATAAAATTTGAAACAATGAACCCTGCTGGAGTTACCGAAGCCAGGTTTTACCTAGTAGGAAAGTATATGTATGCAGTAATTGCTTTTACTCGTAATGGTAATAGCCAAGATGATGCCACTCGTTTTCTAAATTCTTTTAGGTTATTAAACAGCCAACCTGGCAACTAGGTAATTAAACCATATGAAAATCCGACTAGCAACAAATCAAGACAAAGAGCAAATCCAAAATATTGTTTTTGGGATTTTATCTGAATATGGCTTAAAGAATGACCCTAATGGCACAGACTCGGATCTTAACGATATTGAAGCAAACTATATTGCTCGTGGTGGTACGTTTGTAGTAGTAGAAAACGATGCCAGCCAAATAGTAGGAACTGCTGGTCTATTTTATTTAAGATCTGGCGTTTGTGAGCTAAGAAAAATGTATTTACTTAAGGAAACCCGGGGTAAAGGAGTTGGTAAACAAACTATGGAGTATTTGCTTGCTAAAGCTCGTGAACTAGGGTTTCAACGTATTGAGTTAGAAACTGCTTCTGTACTAGTAGAAGCAATTAGTCTTTATACCCGCTATGGTTTTCGCCCAATAGAGTGTGGACATTTATTAACTTTGCGTTGTGATAAAGCTTTTGCTTTAGACTTAATCCCTTCTGCTTCTTCTTCTAACTAGTAGTAAATAATAGACATGAAGGTCTTTTATACAGACAAATATACAGTCGAGTTACCCGTAGGACACCGTTTTCCTATGGGGAAATATCGTTTAGTAAGAGAAGCTCTCCTAGAGGAAGGCATTTTAACCCATAATGAGCTTTATGAACCAGAAATAGTATCTCCTGAAGTAGTTACCCTAGCTCATACTCGTAAATATGTTGAGTCTATTTGTAATGGTACAATTGAGCCAAAAGCAATGCGTCGAATAGGGTTTCCTTGGAGTCCATCTTTGGTTATTCGCTCGCTCGCTTCAGTTGGTGGAGCACTTTGTGCTGCAAAAGAAGCTTTAGAAAGTGGTATTTCTGGTAACTTAGCTGGTGGCACTCATCACGCGCTTATAAATGCAGGTGAAGGTTATTGTGTATTTAATGACATTGCTGTAGTGATTCTCTACTTACTAAAACATAAGAAAATTCGTAGAGCCGCAATTGTAGACTTAGATGTTCATCAAGGTAATGGAAACTCAGCGATTCTTGGCCAGCAAAAAGAAGTTTTTATTTTTAGTATGCATGGAGAAAAAAACTACCCTTTCCATAAAGTCGCTTCTACACTTGATATTGGGCTAGCTGATAATACTAGTGATGATGAATATTTAGCACTACTTAAAGAAGCCCTTCCAAAGGTTTTTGATTTTGCCCCTGACATAGTTTTTTTCCAAGCAGGAGTTGATCCATTAAAAGAAGATGTCTTAGGACGTTTAGCACTATCTAAAGAAGGTCTAGCAGAGCGTGATAGACTAGTTTTATATGAATGTCAAAAGCGTAACATCCCAGTTTCTTTAGCTTTAGGTGGTGGTTATGCCAAACCTATTGAATTAACCATAGTAGCTCATACCCAAACCTATCAAATTGCTAAAGAACTTTTCCCTAATACTGTAAGAGGAACAGCAAACCAAGGTCTCTAATCTATTTAATTATAGAAGATTATAGAAGAATAGGTCTGCTCTTACATTTGGACTAGTTATCTATAACTAGTTAGGCTAAACTATCAGCCAAATTATTAAATTTCTAACACTATATTGGGGTCTAGTAATCGTGGCTGTTTTTGACAATTTCTACGAAAAATTACGCAATATTGTTAGTCCAGGAGATGAGATAATAGAAAACTCTGAAGCAAAACCTACCTTAAAGCCTGAGTCAACTATTACAAAAAACCCAACTCCTCAACTAGTAGAAGGCGTAGATTTCTACTGGGAAGGGCCTTATATGGTATTAACTGCCAAATATTTATTTAACCGTGGTTATTGTTGTGAATCAGGTTGTCGTCATTGCCCTTATGGATTTAACAGAAAATCACAAAACAAGTCCTAGTGGACATCAAAACCGTCAACATTGGACACGGTATAGGCAAATTTTTTCTTTTTGTGTCTTGCTAATAGTAATTCTTATAGCGGCAAGGGTTTATTACCGTGACCAACGTAAACTTGACTGGGATCGAACCTATAACGTTGCATTAGTACAAGTAATTAATGGGAACAAAAGTGATACTGCCCGTGCTCTTTCACCTTTTGGTAAAGAACTAATCCAACAATCCTTAGAAAAATGGTTTGAAAATGAAGCAAAAAGGGTTTACCAAAGTAATATGAAACCTTTTCGTTTTCAGTTGTTAGGGCCTGTATTTAACGAACAAACCCCGCCTGCTTTGCCAACAGAAAATGATGGTTTTTGGACAAAATATAAACAAACATCAGCATTTATAAACTATTTTAACGAGAAGCTTACTCAAACAGGAGCAAATCCAGATCAGTTTGACATTAAACTTTATCTATATATTTATCCGCCAGATAAAGGGTTAGATTACGAAAAACAACATTCTGTAGGAACAACTAGAGGACGATTTGGAGTAGTTTTTCTCCCTATAGGAAAGCAATCTGCTGGGCGTACTACTTGTTTGATTGCACATGAAATTCTGCATACGGTTAGAGCTAGCGATAAATACGATGATAACCGCTTAACCATCTTCCCTGATGGTTATTTTGAGCCAGAAAAACGTTATCCTCAACAATTTGCTGAAATTATGGCACTGGCTATACCAACAGAAAATGGCAAAGAAAAAGACGCAGATAGCCTAGATATAAGTCGTATTGGAGAAAAAACATCTATTGAAATAGGATGGAAAAAGCCAACCCAATAAAAAATTAATCATCTATAGAGCGAAGTGCCTTAGTTTTTCTTTCTAAATCAACTTGTGTTAAATCTCTTTGTGAAACAATGCCAATAATTTTTTTCCCTTCTGCTATTAGCATATGTCGAAACTTTTTTTCTTTCATTTTTCTTAAACAATACATTGGGGTTTCATCAGCAGAAGCAATCACAAGCTTACGTGTCATTACTTGAGAAATTTTTGTTTCTTTAATATCTAGTTCTGCTGCAACAACACGTTTTAACAAATCTCGCTCAGTAAAAATTCCAATAATATTTCCTTCTTGATTAGTAACAGGCAGAGCACCTATCTTATGTTTTACCATTAACCTTGCTGCTTCTAAGATACTAGCAGTTTCTCTTATAGTATGCAGCTTACGCCCTTCAATCAGTTCACAAATAGACCTCATTTACCTTCATCATCCTCACAAGTCAATTAATTTCAACGAAATGTACGCGCACTTACTCCTAAGCGACGGCCTTCTTCCATTAGCGTGTCAAGTTGTATTTGTAGCTTTGTTATTTCTTTATATAAGGCTTCTGCTCTACCTTCTGCTATTCTAACATCTTCAAAAGCCCTATTACCTTGGCTTCCTTTAACAATTTTGCGTCGTTCCTGCTGAATACTAGCCCCTACTTCTTGTATTTGTCTTTCTGTATTTATTAAAGCTATCTTTAGTTCAATATAGCGTTTACGGAAAGCTAAATCCCGCAAGTCATCATTACTAGCTTTAACTAATGGTGCTTGCCTAAGTTGAGTGTTTATATCTATTTGTTGCTCGCGTAAAGTTTGATTTTTGGGTTCTTGGGCTAAAGCTAATTGTAGGTTTAATAGCTTAAATTGTAAGTCCACATTAGGAACTGCTTCTACTTGGGCATTCCTATTTAAGTTATTAGTAGGAGTAGGAATTGGAGTTGGTTTAGGAGTCTCA
>JAHFUF010000432.1 GCA_023265235.1 Blastocatellia bacterium | reverse complement strand
TCTCTTTGATGACTAGCTTCAATTAACCTCTCAACCAAAAAGCTATCAAAGGCGACAGGAGCAACTGTTTTTTCGGCTGCAATTACTCCTTGGCTAGGAAGTTCACTAAAGAGTTTTGCAGCACATTCTTTTAGTCTATGTATTCCTAAGTCAACAAAAATTTTCTTTGCTGCTAGAAGACTGTTTTCTGCTAGAACTATATCGCCTAATTTATAAACTACTCGCCCTAACTCCATTTGTGATAAGGCTGACTGGTAAACAGACTTAGTAGTATTAAAACAGGAAATACTTTGGTCAATGGCATAACGAGCACCATTAAGATCTCCCATAGCCGCTTTAGCACGCCCTAGCAAGCGATGAGCATAACCAGAAAGCTCTAAATCAGCTTGTTGATGAAGTTTTGCTCTTGCCATTTTAAGAAAATCTTCTGCAGTACGATATTCTTTCCTTTCCAAATGCATTTCTGCTAAAACCAAGTATGACGTAGCAGCATGACGCGTTACTTTGGCATTAAAGGTTAACTGTAAAGCTCGTTTAGCATAATCAAACCCCTCGTCATGTTTACCCCTACTAGATAGTACTAAAGCCATATAGCGGAAAGACTCAGCCAAAGGAGTTTTTGTTTTAATTTGCATTAACAAGTCTATAGAGCTTCTTAATTCTTGTTCTGCTAGGTCGTATTTCTCTTGTAAGTAATGTAGGTGTCCTAAGGTTTGTACTGTAATAGCTTCATCACGTCGATTGTTTGCTTCACGAGAAAGCGCAAGTCCTCGATTTAATATTTCTTCAGCTTCTGACCAATTGCCAAGGCGAATTAAATTTTTCCCCAGATTACTATAAGCAACACCAAGTAAACGTTTATGTCCAACTTTTTCTAAATGTTCAATTGCTAGCTCATAACTTCTGGTAGCTGTTTCTATTTCACATTGATCAAAATAGACAGCAGCTAGGTTTATATGTAGCGCACCTTGTAGTGTATGGTCTGTTGAACCTTCGGCTAAGCTAGTGGCTTCTAGAAAACGGTCTTTAGCCGTTTTTAGATGACCTTCTTGATAATCAATTAACCCAAGTCGTAAGTAAGTTTGGGCTAAAGCGTGGGGATCGCCTGCACGACGTTGATATTCTATAGCATCCAACAAATGGTCACGAGCAATTTTATATTCTTCAATTTCAACTATATAGGTTCGTCCTAGTGCGTGATAAGCTTCCCCAATACCAATTTCATAACTAATTTCCTTAAACTCTTTTAAGGACTGATTAAGCAAAGCTATTGCCTTTGGATGGTCGCCAAGCCAGCTATAAACCCAACCTAAACGCAAATTAATATTGCCACGAAGTTGAATAGGAAAGTCCTCTTTTGCCCCTGCTTGTTCATATTTAGTCAGTACCTTAAGTGCCTCTCTGTACTGATTCATATTTTCCAGGCATTTTGACAACATACAGCGCACAGAACCTTCTTGTTCTGGAGAAAGACTTTGGTCATTAAGTATTTCTAAAAAGTAACGGCTAGCCTCTTGATCAGCATTACGCCTTAGTGCTGCTTCGCCAATAGCAATTTTGTCTTGTATAGACAAACTAGACTTTGTTTCTATTGATACCATAAAAATAATGAAGAATTAGAGTTTAATTACAGAATAATAGATTGTTGGTTAAGTTTTATCCTATGTCGTGAGTGGTAGCAACAACTATTACAGTCTTCCTTATTTTTATCAACTTTAGTATCCTTTTTCATACAAAATTACCCTAAAAACTAATCCAGAAAATTACTATTGAAAGGTTAAACATGTCAAAAAGATTATTATTACTTAGCAATTCTAGGAACTATGGACAGGGCTATTTAGCTCATGCAGAAATGGAAATAAAAAGTTTTCTTACTAAAAATATTAAAGAAGTGTTATTTATTCCTTTTGCTGCCATACGTATTCCTTATGATGAATATACTAATATGGTAAGAACAAAATTTACCGAACTAGGTTATAAAGCCCACTCAATTCATGAGGCTAGCGATTATATAGAAGCAATAAATACTGCTCAGGCAATTGTGGTTGGTGGTGGTAATACTTTTGAACTCTTAAAACGATTTTATGAAACCAATATATTAGAACTAGTACTTCATAGAGTTAACAGAGGTTTACCTTATATTGGTTGGAGTGCAGGTTCAAACATGGCTTGTCCAACAATTAAAACTACTAATGATATGCCTGTCGCCGAACCACCTAGTTTTAATGCTCTAGGTTTAGTGCCGTTTCAAATCAACCCTCATTACACAGATATCACCCTAGCAGGTCATCAAGGTGAGACTAGGGATGAACGTTTAGCAGAATTTCTAGTAGTAAATCCTACTGTGTATGTAGTAGGGCTTAGAGAAGGAAGCTTGTTGCAGGTAACTGATAATAAATTAGAGCTACTAGGAGAAAAAGCAGCAAAGGTGTTCCACCAAAGCCAAGAAGCTAAAGAGTATAGCGGAAAAGACTCTTTACAATTTTTAATGGAGTAGGGACGATTCTTTGGTTTTAAGCTTGGTCATATCAATGCTCTTTTGCCAAAGCTCTCTAGCTAATTCCACATCATAAGAAGCCTCAGATGAAGGGGCTTCTTGCCATTTAGAGTGTGAAGGAAAATACTTACCAGAAATTTGTTTAAGCTTAGGGTCTGTTACTAACCTTGCTAATGCTTTACCAGACTTCCAGACTGGATTAATAGTAGGAAACATTGGGGATAAAACATATGCAACCCCAGGTAAAATCCATTCCCAAATAAAACGCAAAGCGGGCGGATAGTCGCGTGCTAGCCCTGAACCTGGTACTAGCCCTGGGTCGTATCCATTTACTGTGACTAGAGGGCTATTATTTACTAGACCAGTTTTTTCTATTTGTCTAACTAATTCATACATAAATAACAAGTTACAAAGTTTGCTATTTACATAAGCAAGCTGTCCATTGTACTTATTTTTATCTGAGCCACCAGTTTTAGCCAAAGCTTCTATATCTGAAAAAAAAGGTTTAGGCATTGCTGTATTCATTTTTGGATCGTGAACACCTGAAGCTACTATTACAATACGAGAACTATTAGCCAACAACCTTTTTATCAGTAAGTTAGTTAATAAAAAATGTCCTAAGTGATTAACAGCAAATGTTAGTTCATATCCATCTGGAGAAAGGACAAGCGTTTTGTTCATTTGTACTGCGGCATTACAAACTAATGCATCAAGTGGTAGATTTTTTTCTTCTATTTCCTTAACAAAACGCCTTATAGATGAAAAACTGCCCAAGTCAAGTTCCATTGCAACTATGGAGTTATTACTTGTTTCTTGGGCTATTTTTTTTACAGCAGTTGCCGAAGCTTCTTTATTACGACTAGCAATAATTACTTGCCACCCTTGTCTTGCTAGCTCTAGAGCACACTCATAGCCAATTCCTGAATTTCCCCCAGTGATTAGTACACTTTGTTGAGTCATTAGCTATTACCCTTTTCTTTTAATTATCTTAACTATTGTTGTGGAGCGACACTAATATTATCAGAGTTAGTGTTAAGTAAAATAGTTTCTTGCCCACCAGCCAAAATGATTCCACGTAGTATGCTATTTTGATTTTGTTTACTAGTTAATAATTCTGTAGCAATAGCCTTATTCTTACGTAACCCTTTACGAGCACTGGATTTAGCTATTAGTTTATCGCCTTGCCAAACGCTCATTTCGCCTATCTCATCATCAAATTTAACTTCGTATTTACCTTTTTTAACTTCAGTACCATTTATAACCACATCTTGGCTAATTTCTACTTTTTTACCTTTTCCATCAGCATAAACTAATCCATTGAAAAATAAGGTGCTTGCCATTAACACCATTGCTAAATTAAATACTTTCTTCATAAGTTCTCCTTTTGTCTATTCGATTTATTTGTTGATTAATATTTTATGTGCTACTTAACGACTTCAAGTTACTTAACACTGTTAACGAATATAACACAGAAAAGTTCTAAAGAAAGCATAAAAGCTGGAGAAAAGTTCCGAAGGCTCTTAAATATTACATGTAAGTCTATAATTACCAGTAGTTTAAAAATAAATAAGGGTAGCAAAATCATTGTTTCGCTACCCTTAACCTACTGTTCTTAATTAGTTCTTAATTAATTTTAAGTTATTTATCTATTTTTTCTTATTAGTTTTTTCTTGCCCTGAGTCACTAGCTACTGTAAAGAGTAGTCCTGCTAATCCAGCAAAAATAATTAAGGCAATGATATTATTTTCAGCCAAATGCCCTAAAATTTGTGGCCCAATTGCTATTTTTGTATCTATTTTTAGAACTGCCATTGAAGCATAAGCTAACCCAGCAATCGCGCCACCTGCGATTAACCCTGAGCTAAAGAGGACTCCACGTCCTGTCTCTTCTTGGGCAATACTTTGGTGTTCTTGGCCACCGCTACGACTACGCACCTTTTCAACCAATGCGCGTACCGCGCCGCCAACAAAAATAGTTGCAGAAGTAGAGAAAGGCAAATACATTCCTACTGCTACAGGCAAAGCAGCTACACCAATCATTTCTAGAGTTAGTGAAATAAACATACCAATCAAAATCAGTGCCCAAGGTAGGCGTTGAGTCAACACTCCATCAACTAAAATACCCATCAATGCTGCTTTTGGAGCAGGATATTTAGTAATTTTGGCATTAATTTCATAAGCAGGTTTGCCAGTTTCATCAACTAAAAGCTTTACTGGTTCAGTAGGGTTATTTGGCTCTACAACGTTTACTAATGTATAAAGCTTATCATCTAGCCCACGAGATGGGCCTATTTTCTTTATATTAGCGTCTGAGCCGTCTAGAAAAGTTTTTCCTGCTAGTTCAGCATTGGGTTTTACCAGTTGTTGAACATCACCACCTACACCAGGGTTAACAAAATAATGTAATTGACTATCATCACCAACTAAGTATTTACCTGGACTAACTTTACCACCTTTACCATTATCATATTCAACTGGAAGGTTTAAGACTTTATAAGTTTTTCCATCTTCTGGGTTAATAGAGCTACTCCATACATTGCCAACTTTTTGTTCAGCAGGTATCTTAAACTCTGGATAGTAAACGGGCAAAAGGTTAACAGCCGAGTCATTAAAGAAAGTTAAAGTCAGTCCTACAGCTAAGGCT
>JAHFUF010000431.1:1332-5150 GCA_023265235.1 Blastocatellia bacterium | reverse complement strand
CTTATGAGAGTAGACAAAATCACTATGGCAACATCTGTTGAAGCGCGTGTACCATTTTTAGATCACAAACTAGTGGAATTTGCTATGAATATCCCGCGCAGCCTTAAGTATAAAAACGGACAGTCTAAATATATCTTAAAGAAGGCTTTAGAAAATCTTATCCCAAACAACATAATTTACCGTAAAAAGCAAGGGTTTGGCCTTCCAATAAAACAATGGTTTATTGATCGAATGTCAAACTTTGTTGAAGACTCGCTATTTCGCTCTCCATTAAGAAAACGAGATTTTTTTAACTACGATCATATACGTACTATGATTGGGGCACATAGCACAGGTCGAGTTGATTATAGCTTTAACCTATGGTGTTTACTAAACTTAAGCCTTTGGTATGAACATTGGATAGAAGGCCGTCTAGCAGGACTAGAAACCACCACGCCACACATTAAAACAGAAGGGTAATAAAAATTTTTATTTCTAAAATGAACAATGAGTAAAGTACAACCCAAAGCAGCCACAGAATCGCTTAGTTTTATTCCACAGTCTCTTTGGAAATTAATCACTAGTGAAACTTCTAGACAAACTAGCTTACTCTTTACTGCACAGCTAGTTAGCAGCACAATTAATGCTTTGTCTGGTGCTATATTATTTCGCTCATTTGATCCAGGAAATTATGGGATATTAGTTTTCTGTTTGACTTCCGTAATCCAGTTTCTTAACTATTTTTTTGAATTTGGGGTGTTTGCCGCAGGTACTCGCCTTTTAGCCATTGAACGTAACCCTAAAGATAGCCGAAGCCTAATAGGAGCATTAATTAGTCTATCAGTAATAATTGGTATCTCTTTTAGTGTTTTAATCGTTTTTGTAGTTTTTGTAGCAGGAAATTTTGGCCCTAACCTAGTAACTATTAGTAAGTATATCAGTAACAACACCAACAGCGATACAAGCCTATTCTTAAACCCTCAGGTAAGAACTTTCCTAATAGAAGTTTCTCCATTATGTGCAATTCTCCCAGTCCAACTTTGTTTAGAGCAAATCTGTCAAGGGTTAAATCAAATTCGCCTGCTATCATTACTGCGTGTATTACTACCAGTAACTACTTTTTTAAGCGTATTACTTCTTTCCTTTTTTAATCACTTAACCATCCTAACAGCACTTTTTTGTTCACTAGGAGCAATTGTTTTTTCTTGCGCTATAATAATTCTTTTACTAAAACCTAGTTTTAGTAACTTGAAACAAAATATTAGCCTAGTACTTTCCGAAACAAAGCGTTTTGGTTTTGATATATATTTTGGCCGTATTACTACAATGATTTCTACTAAGTTGGATGGTATTTTAATCCCGCTTTTTTTAAGTGCGGCAGAATTAGGATATTACAACATAGGGCAGAAATTCCCTGATAACCTAACCTCTCTTTCTCGTTCAATGGCAATCACTCGCTTTAAGACCTTTGCTAATGAATCTGAAGTACGTCGAGTAATTATTCAATCTAACTTACTACTACTTACTAGTGGAGCATTAAGCCTAATTTTGATTGCTCCTTACCTACTAGTTTTGCTTTATTCAGAAAAAGCTATTCCAGCTATAGCCCTACTTCCAGCTTTTGCTATAGGTGCATTTTTTGGTGGCATGTTCCAACCCTATAACGCTTTTCTTGCTGCTCATGGGCAAGGTGGTGAATTACGTAACATTTCTGTTTTTATAGGACTGATTAATGTTTTAAGCTTATTTTTCGTTCTGCCTCGTTTTGGGTTAATGGGAGCAGCTTGGATGGTAGCAGGAGCTTCGACAATTAACTTTAGCCTGCACTACTATTATTACCGTTTAGTTTGCCAAACAAAAGCGCGTAAACAACCCCCTCATATCACTATGGTAGATCTGTCTAATGACACTGCCACAGGGTTAAACTGGGTAAAAGAAAAATATGGTGAGGCTGAGCTTGATTTAGTCAATAAAGCTGAAGCTCGTTCTGGCTCTCAACTAGCTAGACTTTGGCAAATGCGTGCTCAAAAAAGAGAGGTTTTTATAGTTTTTTGTGATCGTTTAGAGTGGCAAACTCGCCGAACTCCAATGCTGATTTTTGGGTTACTAATCGGTTGTAAAGAATGCTGGTTAGTAGATGCTCATAACCTAAGCGAAAGAAATTCACGTTTAAGAATTATTTTCCTTAAAATCCCACATTTATTTGTTGAATTATTAGGATCTTTTTTAGTGATTATTTTTTCTTGGTTTTAGTTAAATGGCAACCAATTAGTTGGAAACCCAAAGCAGGACTGCCACAAATTACTTTTATTCGTACTACTCCTACTAGTGGATCACAAACAGGGGGCGCAAATAGTCATATTAATGGCTTTACTAAAGGGGTTTTAGAGAACAAAGCCAAGTTAAACTTTATTTCTAATGATGGAATTTCTGGTATTAACAAAGAAGAAACCCCTATCACAGTGATTGAGCCATCATCATTTTTTAATGCACACCGAATGATATTTGAGCTTTGGAACAATTTAACATTTACTTTTTATGCTCTAGAAAAAATACGCTCTAACCCTCCAGATTTTATTTACCAACGTTATAGCCGTTTTACCTTTGCTGGTGTAATAATTTCTTGGTTAACAGGTATTCCCTTACTGCTTGAATTTAACGGCTCTGAAGTATGGGTGGGTCGTCATTGGGATGATGCAAGCCTGCTTTGGTTGCTAGAAAGGTTTGAGCGTCTTAATCTTCAAGCTGCCCAATTAATTTTTGTTGTCTCAGAAGTAGAAAAGAAAAACTTAATCAATGCTTTTGTTACAAGTGAAAAGATTTTTGTTAACTTTAATGGCGTTGATCCAGAAATGTTTCGCCCTAATCAAGGTGGTGAACAGGTACGAGAACAACTAGCCATTAGTGATAAAACAGTAATCGGGTTTGTTGGGACATTTGGCCCTTGGCATGGGGTATTAGCACTAGCAGAAGCAATTACCAAAATACCTAAAGAAGCTAACTGTCACTTTTTACTAATTGGTGAAGGAAACTTAAAATCTAAGGTAGAAGAAGTTGTAAAAACACATAATGCTACAGACAGGGTAACGTTTACTGGTAGGCTTAGCCATCGCCTGGTTCCATCCTACCTAGATGCTTGTGATATATTAGTTTCCCCACATGTCCCTATGGAAGATGGTAGTGATTTTTTTGGCTCACCAACTAAACTTTTTGAATATATGGCAATGGCTAAGCCTATTGTAGCCAGTCGTTTAGGACAAATTGCTGATGTAATTGAGGATGGGAAAAACGGTTATTTAATTGAACCAGCTAATGTAGCCATGCTAGTAGAAGTTTTGACCAAGCTATCAGCTAAACCTAGTGATTGCAAGCTTTTAGGTGCTCAAGCCCGTGAAGATGTGATTGCAAACTACACTTGGAAGCGTAATGCTGGCCGAGTTCTAGAAGCTTATTTGGCACATAAACAATAAACATTATCCAATGGAGAAGCCATTTATGGCGATAAACTGGACAACAGATCAAGTCAATGCTCTTGCTCCTGATGGGGCTAGTCTTAATGATGGGAAAAAATTGTCTAAAGCTAGTAATTGGGTACGACTGGGTTATGATGGCTCATTTGCTTGGGGTGAATGTCAGGGAAGTGGCCAAAACCCTTATAAAACCCAAATAGATTTAAGTGAGTTACCAGCATTTAAGTGTAGTTGTCCTAGTCAAAAATTTCCCTGTAAGCATTCTCTAGGATTATTTTTACTACTAGCTAATCAAGAAACAGTTTTTACTCAAACAAAGCAACCTGATTGGGTAAAAGAATGGATAGAGTCTCGTGCTAAACGTGCTGA
>JAHFUF010000431.1:0-1322 GCA_023265235.1 Blastocatellia bacterium | reverse complement strand
GCGAAAGTAAACAAAGGTGTGGAAGAATTAGAACTTTGGTTAAAAGATTTAATGCGCCAAGGGCTAGCATCTATTCCAACCCAAGGCTATTCATTTTGGGACAAAATTGCAGCAAGAATGGTAGATGCTCAAATTTCAGGCATTGGGCGAATGCTTAGAGAAATGGCTAGTATTGCTACTTCTGGTCAAGGTTGGCAAGAACGGCTTTTAGAAAGACTGTCGCGCATTCACCTTTTAATAGAAGGCTACAAACGCATAGACACACTTCCATTTGCTAATCAGCAAGATATTCGCTCTTTTATGGGCTGGACACAAAAACAAGAAGAATTACTCAACCAAAATGGAGAGCAAGACAACTGGTTAGTGCTTGGGCAAGACATAGAAAACGATCCTCTAAACAAAAGCTTGACAGTCCAACGTATTTGGCTACAAGGCCAAAATAGTAAAAAATTTGCTTTACTCTTAAACTTCGTTTTTAATTCTGCTTTTAATAAGACTCAAACCCTAGACACTTCAATAGAAGCTGGGACAGAAATATCTGGAGAGCTAGTTTTTTTTCCTAGTGCTTATCCATTAAGAGCATTATTAAAAACGCGCCAAAGCCCTGTTGCTGTTGATAATTTTTCTTGGCTTGCTAGTATTTCAGAATTTTTTGCTGCCTACACTAAAGCCATAGCAGAAACCCCTTGGTTAGAACGTTTTCCTATTGCTTTAGAAAATATCAGGGTTTTATCTAGCGAAAAAGCTTGGCAACTTATTGATAAAGAAGGCTATATATTAACTCTTGGTGAGAGTCAATCAACAAACTATTGGCAATTATTGGCCTTAAGTGGTGGTCATCCAATAAAAATCTTTGGTGAATGGTACTTAGACCAAGTTTGGCCATTAACTATTTATGTTGATAATCAATTTTATTCGATTAAATCTATGTATAGATAACTAGTGTTATTTGTTTGATCAGGAGCGTTATAAATGTGGGACGATTTAGTATCAACGGCATTAATTGGTACACAAAGGCAAGCAGGGGAAGTCGCTCCTATTTCGCCTAGCGACAAGCTAAATGCTCTGCTCTCACAATTAAACACATCTGATGTAGAGCATAACTTACTTAATGCTGCTACGCTCCTAGCAGTCTATCAACGTGCTGGTAAAGCACCCAGTAAGCTTGGTACTTCATTAGCTGAGCCTTGCGACCTAGACGATCTACCTATTTGTAACCCAGAGAGGAATAAACTTTTTTTATCTATATTTGAAGAAAGAAATGTAAAAGCATTTGCAGAATATTTAAGCTTACTTGGTAAAACTGCTTGCAGAATATCCAA
>JAHFUF010000430.1 GCA_023265235.1 Blastocatellia bacterium | reverse complement strand
AACTAGCCTTAACTCCCTCAAAACCAGCTAAGTGGATAGCACCTAATAATGCTCCTTGAGGATCACTTTCACCCCATTGCGTCAGCAGCGACTCTTTAGGCTTAGGCAGTAGTTTTTTGGCTAGGTTAGTTAAATAGACCGGCCCAACAATTTGGGGATAGATAGGCGCGAAAACTTTTCCTAAAAGCCTCTTGGCAATATAACGACCTAAGGGTAAAAGATTTATGGGGCGAGCGTAACCAAAAGAGACAACTAGTTGTCCGCCTGGCTTTAAGACACGATACATTTCTTTGATGGCAGCAGAGATATTAGGGAAGTGACGCACCGCACAAAGGCTAATAACCGCATCAAAACTAGCATTTGATAGCTCCAAAGACTCGGCATCCATAACGCGAAAATCTGGGGAGGCTCCATGCCAGTTGCTAACTGACCGTTTTGCGATATCAATCATGCCTGCTGAGAGGTCAACTCCTAAGACACTTCCTTGAGCAGTCACTATTTGAGATGCTTGTCGCGCTGCCAACCCTGTACCAGTACCAACATCTAAAACAGCCTCACCTGGTTTTAAGTGGGCAAGCTCGCATATTCTTATGGCTAAAGGACCTGCTAAACGTCGAATATAAGTATCATAAGCTGAGGCATGGTTATTATAGCTTGCGGCATCCTGATTCTTATCAAATATTGAGTGACTCATAACCCTACTCGACTTTTTTAGTACTATCGCCCTCACCAAACCAGTAACCGGTTATTTCCCCACAACACCAACAGAGTTGAAACCAAATAGTATAATGGAGTGATAATAAGAACTCTTTATACCTAGCCCTCTTTCTCCAGAACACTTTCTCAAATAGCCGACCAATAACTAAGAGGGGTAAACTTAGCGAAACAAAACGGTAAAACCATAGTTGAGAACTGGTAACTTGGGATACTCTCATCGCGCCAAAAGACCGCGCAAAGTAATAACACTGAGTTTGAAAATCATTTACAGTAAAATATTTACGATGTAATACTACTAATGAAGGATCCATTCTAAAGGTTATGCCTGCTTTGGCGAGTTCTGCATGAACAAAATACTCCCATAAGCCAGCCATGAATAGATCTTTATGGCTATTTATGACCGATCTTTTATAGGCAACATTATTACCGGGAACTGTTCCTTTTGGGGCATCAATTAGCGGCAGCATAAAATCTAGGTACTCACAAAGGTAGCAAGACCAGTCAATAAGACTCTCTGTTGCGCCATTTTCTACCGCGCCCCCGATAACTTCTTCGGGATATTTTTCATGTAATCGCCTAATATTTTCGCACCAGTTGCGAGTTGGAATACAATGGTCTTCCGTCATCGCCACTAAATCCCCTTCGGCCATACGAAAACCAATACTCCGCATTTCGGGGACACCCACAGGTTCAGCTAAAAAATGGATCTTTAACCCTTCAAAATCAGGAATCTCTTTGGCAATATGACCCACAGTTGAATCAATAATGATAACTTCTTCCGGTGGTAGGCTCTGTTGTCTTAATCCTTCAATACACTTTGATAAATATTTAATACCATTTAATGAGGGAATAATTACGGAAAGACGCATATATTTTTAAGCTAGCTCATTGGCTTTCCTAGAGTTAAGGTAAGCTTTTATCAACTGGGTAGGTTGAAAAACAATACTAGGCCACAGAAACACCTCATTAGTGCAATAACATTCTTTATTACAGATGGATTGTCTGAGCTGTTTAGCTTGCTCTGAGCGCCAAAGTTTTAAGAATCCCCCTTCGCGGATATTTCCCACAGGAGCATGGGTTTCACAAAAGCTAACATCTCCATTCGCATAGACCACGCCGCTAAGTACGCCCGCTCGACAAGGGATAACTTGACGCTTCTGTTGCGCTGTCTCAATTTTAGCCCATTGTAGCATCGGCTCAACAATACTACCAAATCTGTTCTCTTCTCGCGTTTGCCAACAACTATTTACTTTCTGTACCAATTGATTGAACTTTTCTAGTTCTGGGCCTTGGAGAGAAGGATTTTTTCGATCTCCGCGAATTAGGGCAATATTATGATGATCCATTGCGGGGCATCGCGCCAATAAAAACTTGGTTAAAACCTCTATTTCTTCAATATTTTCTGACGTTACTGTAGAAATAGCATGTATTCGTAAGCGAGGGTCACTTTTTTGGAGCTTTGCTAGTTCATCATAGGTCTCCATGGCATTACTAAAGGATCTAGTTGAGCCTCGGAACCGATTATGATATTGCTCCGTTCCATCTAAGGATAGCTCTATAACAAATAGTTTTAAGTGTGCTTCAGACAGTACTATTTTGGTCTGTTTTAGGGTGCGCTCAACAAAATAGCCATTAGTAGGAACATAGATCTGCTCAACTTTATTGTTTTTAATAAACAGACGGCATATTTCGCCAAACTCTTCCCGGAGAAATGGCTCTCCACCAGAGAGATTTAGATTATCTATCCTGCCTAGTTCTTGAGAAAGGCTTTGCATCTCCTCAAAGGTTAAGTCATCCTTTTTATTTAAGTTGCGCCAGTAAAAACAATGATCACAGGTTAAATTGCAGATAGAGTTAATAAAAAGGATGAGAAAAGGTAGATCTGGCGTTTCTGGACTTAAATTTTTTGAGCTAATGCGTAAATGCCTAACTGTTCGCGCAACTAAACTCATTGGGCTTTGCATACTTTATTATCCTTGTGAACTAAGATTGTTTCTAAACAAAGTTCTCTTGACCACGCTAAAGTTTAACAGAATTAACAAAAATAGATAGGCGATAGTGCCAATAAGTAGATTTAATAATAACCCCCAGAATCTAAAATAATATACTATGCTCATCATACTAAGGGTTGCTAAAAAAGGTTTAAGGAGAGGTTTTAATAAAGCAACTTTAAATATATCTCTATTAATAATATAATAGGATAAAAGCAGCATTATTAATTCAGAAGATATAGAAGCTATGGCAGCTCCCACCAAGCCCAGTTTGGGAATTAGCAAGCTATTTATTATAATATTGGTTAAGGCCGATAGCATAGAAAACCATAAAAAATACTTTTGTCGATTAGTAATAATTAAAATTAGTCGGTAATTTCCTGCTAAAAAGACCAATACTATATTACATAATAGAATTTGTAACACCCTACTACTCTGCTCATAGCCAACACCATAAATTAGATATATAAGCTTTTGAGATATCACTATTCCCCCTCCTAAGATGGGTAGATAGATAGATGCACCTATACTGAGAGATTGGGTAAAGAGATTTCGTGCTGATTCTATCCCTTCTTGAAATGAATGTGTTAGTGGTGCTAAAAATGCTTGTAAATAGAGACTCGTAAATCCTATTAACATTAATATTAATTTATTAGCCGCAATAAATTGACCAACTAAATTTATACTTAATAAATAGCCTATAAATATAGTGCTAAAAGAATAATTAACTGTCCGAAATATGTTACTAAGTAGAATAATCCCCGAATCCAGCATTAAGTTTTTTAATATTTCTAAATCAAAAGTAAATTTTCGCAAACCAAATACCTGAAAAAAAATACCTATTAATACAAAAACTCCTAAAAATTTACTTACTATTTGAATAATAGGCACAATGGTTAAATGCGTGGGCTGTTTTACAAGGAGTATTACGCCAAGAGCAAAACTACCTTGAACTATAATAGAGAAAAAAGCTACTCTAGACGATTTTTCTAAAGAAAAAAATAACCAATCAAGTGTTAAAGCATTACCCAGCAAACTTATACCAAATAGTAATAATACTTCTATAAGATCAATATTATTTAGCGTAATTGTCGCTATGATAATCAAAGCTAAAAATGAAAGTAAAGCCAAAATTACTCGTAATATTACTATAGTAGTAACATATTTATCGATATTATTATTATCCTGGGCAATTTCTCGTCCGCCAATAACACCAAAGCCTGCATCAATGATAAATTCAAAATAGGCTAAAATAGTCATGGCCAAGCCAATTACCCCAAAGCCATAACTACCTAAAGTCCTTGCTAAGTGTGCATTAGCAAAAAATGAGAAGGCTTTACTTAGGGCTTCTGCGCCTGCAATTATTGTATAATCACGTATAAGTCTAAAAAGCTTGGAATCAACTAGTTTAGTAGTTACATTTGATTGGTTCACTAAGTTTAAAGACTCCCAGCACAGTTCCTAACCAAAATTGGGTTAGGCTCAAACCTTGGTTTAGTTTTATTTGATAAATTATCGCAAATACAGGGCATGTTTTATACAGAGCCAAAAGCACTTAGCCATTTGCTAGAGCCAGAATTTATTCTAACTTCTGGCTCTTAGCTTTTTCCCTCTGTAATAGCTCTAAATTATTTTTAGCTGAAGCTAAACTGGGTGATATTAATAGGGCTTTGTTACAGGCTTCAATGCCTTTATCCCACTGTTTCAGTGCGCCATAGGCCCAGCAGATATTATTGTACGCCACAGCATTTTGAGGATTTAACTTGATAATTTTTTCAGTTATATTGATCGAGTCTTCATAGTTGCCTGCTTTATAGTAAACAAAACTGAGATTCAAATAGTTATCTTCATTAGGCTCTGCAATCACCTTACGCATCACCTCATAAGCTTCAACAGATGATGAAGTTAGTTTTTTAGGAATAAACCCTTCTGTATGCAAAAGATTAAAGGCGATGGGGTCATAAATATTATTAATAATAAAAAATTTGTAATAATCTTTAATACCTACGCAACAAAGTAGAATAGTAGTAGTAATAAGAATTACATTGCGCTTACTGGCTAACTTGATATAGTTTTCAACCAATTTGATCAGCATTAAGGACGCACAAAGGGTATAGATGAAGGTAAGATTGATGCTATAACGCGGATTCTTAGGAAAAAGGCTAAAGACTAGCACAAAATAGACCAAGAAGTTGATCAACACAGTGATGATCTGGTTACGCTCTTTACTAAGTAGATAGTAGCCAATATAAAGAAAGAACAGCAGCGAGATAAAAGGGGACAGCATAAAGAAATCTACCAAATATTCATACCAAGGCCCTGAACAAAAATTAGATGCATATGACTCCTGATTAGATATATGCGTAGGGTTAAAAAATTTCGACATTAAAAGTATCGGCTCTGCTCCACATAATAGTAAATATACTGTCATAGTAATAGAGCCA
>JAHFUF010000429.1 GCA_023265235.1 Blastocatellia bacterium | reverse complement strand
ATTGCCGGTCATTAGGACGCTTTACATTAAAAGTCCCACCAATGCCAGCAGGAATGGCACGAGTTGATGTTAAATTTTTAATTGATGCTAATGGAATCTTAAATGTTAGTGCTAAAGATGTTCGTACAGGAAAAGAAAATTCTATTGATGTTAAACCTTCTTATGGGCTTAATGATGAACAACTAGAAAACATGCTTATGGATTCTATTGAGTTTGCAGAAACTGATGTGACAGAGCGGTTAGTGGTAGAAGCGCGTAATGAAGCGGATTCAGTCCTAAGAGCTTCAGTAAAGGCTTTAGAAACAGATGCAGCTAAAAACTTGGCTTCTGAAGAAAGAGAAAAAATAGATCTAGCCATTTCTGAGCTTAAAGCAGCTATAGCAGGCTCAGATCATCGAGCTATTCGCTCTTGCCTAAAGACTTTTAACGAAGTATCCCATCATTTAGCAGAACTTATGATGGATAATGCTGTACAAGTAGCATTAAAACATAAGAAAGTATCTGAGGTATAAAATGTCAAAAGCTATGTTGGAAGAAAAAGATAGCCAAGTATTAGTAGAAGATCAGACCACAAGAGTAACTTTCTTACCAGATAATGTAAGTTTTTGTGCCAAAGTAGGAGAGTCTATATTAAGTATAGCCCTAAATAATGGCGTTGCTCTAGACCATGCTTGTGGTGGATTTTGCGCTTGTTCTACTTGTCATGTGGTTGTTAAAAAAGGCATGAACCTGCTTACTGAGATGGAAGATAACGAAGCTGATCAATTAGATGAAGCCGCAGGCTTAACACTGGCGTCCCGTTTAAGTTGTCAAGCTATCATAGTTAAATCAGGAGAAGTTATAGTAGAAATCCCTGAGTGGAACCGTAATTTTGCACGGGAGGATCACTAAAATGAAATGGATAGATGTAGAAGATATTGCTTTAGCCTTATTAGAGGAACACCCAGAAACAGATCCTTTAACTGTTAGGTTTACAGACTTACATAAATGGGTAATGGCTTTACCTAAGTTTGATGATGATGCAAAAAATTCTAATGAGAAAAAACTTGAAGCTATTCAAATGGCTTGGTATGAAGAACATAAAGACGCAAACGAGTAAATTATTAGCCTAGTGTTTTATTGCTGGGCTAATTTCACTTTTTAGTATCACTTCTTTACCAGTTTTTTAGCTGCATTCAAAGAAATATAAGCAGGAGGTTGAGGGTAGTAGATTTTCCATCTACCTGCTTCTTTAACTAGCTTATAAGTTACTATATCTGAAGTCGCGCCAATATCTTCAATTTTACCTTCAAATAGTTTCCCTACTTTTGTATAAACCACCGCAACATTGGCATCTTCCTCGGTTTGCGTAGAGTTAACAATCTTAAAATCAGAGATTATATGAGCATCAGCTTCTATTGCTACATCCCAAGTAACATAAGGAATAACTTCTTGGTAAGTATCTATGCTAGAACGAGTACCATTGAAGTCGGCCTGACAAAAGGCTTGCACTATATCTTTGGGAGTAAAATTATCATTTATCTCAGCAATTGAACTTTCTTTAGCAGTTGTTGGAGGATTAGTTTCTGAAGTAGGAGCGGTTGTTGGTGCTGACAAAATGGTCATTTGTGGTTGTGGCGAGGTGTTTTGACCACAACTTAAAACACTGACACAAACAATAAAGGGTAATAGTCTTTTAGTCATAACCTTTAGGATCTCCTATATCTAGTTTTCTAGTTTAATCAAACTTGGCACTACTAGCAAATTTGAGCTAATATATAAATCTTTACCTAAAAATACAAATTTAATTTTCTTTTTAGTATTTAATTGTGAGGTTTTAAGTTATGACTAAACAGTTTATTTTTTCTCTGCTTACAGTAACTTGTCTAGTATTTTTTACTTCTGTAACTAAAGCTCAGGTTGCAAGCCCTGGAGGGATTAATGATCCATCGGAAGGGACATTCTTAAAACCTCTTAAACCACCAAAAGGTAAAAAGCAGGCTAAATTAAAAACCGCAGAAGAATATTTTGCTCGTGCCGCAGAGTTTTTTGACAAAGGTGACTTTGAGTCAGCGATTTTGGATTACGACGAAGCAATTAGAAAAAAACCTAGTTATGTAGAGGCTTTCTTAGAACGTGGTAATGTTTATATGGCTAAAGCTACGACTTTTTTTAATAAAGAAGATCGTATGAAAGGATTTGCCGACTTTCGAGAAGCCATTAGACTAAAACCAGATAGTATAGAAGCATATTTTAACCTAGGTGTAGCCTATTATCGGGCAGATAATTTTGATGATGCTATAGCATCATTTAGTCAAGTAATCCGAATTCAAGCAGATTATGTGGATGCCTATAACAATCGTGCTTATGCATACCGTAAAAAAGGTGACCTGGAAAAAGCCTTAGCAGATTTTGACGAAGCAATTAAGCTAAACCCAGAATTTTCTGAAGCTTATCTTAACCGAGCATTAATTTATAAGGTTAAAGGCGATAAAGAAAAAGCAATAGAAAATTTTAAGACAGTAGTTAAGCTTGCTAGGGTTGCTAATGCCGTAGTGTTTGCCAAACAAGAATTAATAGAATTAGGTGTAGATGTTGATGAATACCGAGAATAATACTAATTAGTATCCAATTTGTTTAGCAAGTAATTGCTTGAGCCAAAATTTCTGGAGCAATATTACCACCGCTTAACACTGCAACAGTTTTTCCGCTATTAGGAATTTGATTTTGTAGTAACGCTGCAACAGACAAAGCTCCTGTTGGTTCAACCACAAGTTTGCAATATATTGCTAGTAGCTTTACTGCCTTTAACAAAGCCTCATCAGATACAGTAACAATATTAGTTATCTTTTCACGTAGGATAGAGAAAGGTATTTCACCTATTGCCGTAGTGCTTGCTCCATCAGCAATTGTTTTAGGAGGGGCAATGGTCACAATTTGCCCTTTACGTAAGGAAAGTTGGCCGTCATTTCCAGCCATTGGTTCAACAGCATAAACTCGAATTTTAGGATTAATACTAGTAGCCGCTAAAGTAATGCCTGAGCTTAAACCTCCTCCACCAAGCGGAACAACAATGGTTTCTACCTCAGACCAGTCTTGCAAAATCTCTAGTGCGACTGTGCCTTGTCCAGCAACAATAAAAGGATCATCAAATGGAGGCACAAGGATAGCACCAGTTTTTTCTACTATTTCTAATGCTATTTTCTTACGGGTAACAGCATTAACACCTGATTGGACTACTTCCGCACCATAGCCTTTAGTCGCTGCTACTTTTATTGACATAGCATCTTCTGGCATCACAATAGTAGCTTTTACACCTAATAGTTTAGCTGCTAAGGCAACTCCCTGAGCGTGATTGCCTGAAGAAAAGGCTACTACTCCACGTCCGCGCTCTGAATCTGAGAGAGAAAGTAATTTATTTAACGCACCACGAATCTTAAATGACCCTGCACGTTGTAGGTTTTCTGCCTTTAAGCAAAGCGTACAACCAATTAAGTTAGAAAGTGTTTGACTAGGAAATAATGGTGTGCGGTGAATATAAGTGTTAACTTTTTCTGCGGCTCGAATAATATCATTTAAGTTCATAAATTATAAACCTATAATTAAAAGGATAATTTGGTGTTTAGAGATAATAGCTAATCAAAAATTTTCAAATCACTTATACCAATAAATATAAGCTAAAACAAGTAGTTTGGGTTGAGCAGAGCTAAAGAAAGCGTGGTGATTAGTGTATTAAAACAAGTTTGTGTTGCAATCTTTTAGTGATTAAATATTATGTAGTAGTATAGGGCGCAAAATTTAGTGTATTAAGACATTAGGCAGCTTAAGATTTAAAACTTTCACCATTATAAATCAATTATTCTTATCCTTTTAATTTATTTCAAAATAGACAAATGATTAACATAAACGCTATTGAAAAGATAACCGATTTACTAAACCCTAGGCGAATTAGAAAATATGTGCTGATCTGGTGTTCATCTGGCTCAGCAGTAATAATTGTTGATGAAAAAGAATTTCATCTCGAAGCCAATACCCTTATCACTATAACATCAGGTCAAATTCATTACCTAAAAGAATCAAATAATGCCAAAGGGTTTGCTCTTGAATTTACTTATGATTTTTTTTGTAAGAATGACAATGATGTAGAGTTAATTTTTCACAATAGCCTATTCTGCCATTTTGCGATGAATGAAATAATTCTGCTTAACAAAAGTGAAGTTGTCGGATTTCAGCTAAAACTGATAGAAAGCGAACTTTTAGAAAAACCCTATCAATATCTAGTCTCAACCCATAGCCGAATTGAATTAATTTTAATTGAAGCAAATCGGGAAAAACTCAAACAAGGTGGTGAAATTTATAAACCTGACGCTCTGTTTCTTAAGTTCCTTGAGACATTAAGAGCGAATTTTGACAAGAAACCCTCTGTCCGACAAATTGCTTCTACGTTAGGAACTACCGAATCAAAGCTTAATGAACTAGCTAAATTCCATACTGGTAGAACGGCTCAAAGTGTGATATTTGGCTTGGTTGTCTCTGAGGCAAAACGCTTGCTGACATATGAAAAATTATCAGTTAAAGAGGTAGCATTTCGATTGGGCTTTGACGACCCTTTTTATTTTTCTAATTTCTTTAAGAAAGAAACGAAAATTTCACCCAAAATGTATCAAGAAAAATTTTCCATCTAAAAGTTACATTCTTTTCCTCAAATTCTCCATTCCATCCTAAGCCCAAATTAGTCAGAATAGTGACCAGTTATAAATACAGAAAGGAAACTTATGAAACAAACAAATCTAAATCAACTGGTAAGAAGTAAGGAAATCGAATGGCAATCATTGAGGGAGATTGATGAAAATGATGTTAAAGGTGTGTATGTTAAGTCCTTACTCTTTGACAATGAAACAAAGCGTTCGCCAACAATTCTTTTAAAATTTGAACCAGGAGCAGGATACCCTTTGCACAATCACCCTGCTGGGGAAGAAGTTTATGTTCTTGAAGGCGATATTTATTTTGGCAAAGATCATTTATTTGCAGGTGATTATCTTTTCACAGCACCAAATAATCTTCATGCAGTTCGTACAGATGGTGGATGCGTTGTTTTGCTTAAAGCACCGCAACCAACAGTTTTCGTAACGGCTGAGAATCGAAAGTAAATATTAGACATTACGGGAATAAG
>JAHFUF010000428.1 GCA_023265235.1 Blastocatellia bacterium | reverse complement strand
ATATCTATTAAGCACTACCCCTATACCCTTAGGGCTTTTTAACTTAACAGTTACAGAAGCTCAGGGCTGGCTAGCACCCTAAGGTGTGTTCTCTAACTCTCTTGGTAACGTAGTTCTCTAAGAACTTAATCATGGTCACGTGTGCCTATCGGTTCTACCCAACAAGCCCTCCGCTTAAGCGGTGGGTAAGTGACTTTCTGGATAAATAATGTCATCGTTAAAAGTCTGTTTTATGATCGTTGACATAAAGTGTTTCTCCTTACATTAAAACTTAACCTAGAAGCGCAATCTTTTAAAGTTTTCTTTTCTCATACAAAAAGAAAAAGGCGGGATTAAAACCCCGCCTTTTTGCTTTTATAAACTTGTTAAAGGATGCTTATCTATAAGTAGCGCATTGAGCATTCATTCTGGTGAATTGACCAGCACTGAAGGTATTCATACAAGAATCATCAGTGTAATCCATAAAATTGGTGATAGGATCATTGCCTGCGCTAGAACAAGTATTACGACCTGTTGGACATCCAAAAGCTTCTGATTTCTCGGCTGGTGTATCTGCTACTAAATCGCCCCCGCTTGTAGTACTACGAGCGCAGCCACCTTGAAATGTGTGATATAGACCCACCCAGTGACCTACTTCGTGTGTTGCAGTGTCGCCTAGGTTATATGGTGCTGCTGTTCCGCCTGGTAATGAAGCATTTAGTATTACTACGCCATCATCTTTAGGGTTACTTGCATAGTCTGATGGGAATGTTGCATAACCTAGCAATCCACCACCGATATTTAATAAGTAGATGTTTAAGTCACCTTTTCCACCTCGACGAAGAGCATTCTTCATTTGTGTTTGGGCTGATGTTCCAGGCCCTGCTATATACCAACTACTATTTCGTGTTGTGTCTCTACCTGCTGAAACGAAGCTAAATCCTGTTGCTGCATATGCTGCATTTAATACACTGATTTGATCTGTGATTTGTTGGTCAGTTGGTACTACTCCACCTGTGAGAGGCAGAACTGTATGAACATAAACAGGTATTGTTCTTGGTGCTAGTGCAATCTCGCCACCGTTGGCTTCTTTTAATGCTGCTAATCTGATTTGGAAATCTTTCTCGGCTGCTTCCATTTTTTCTGGGGAAAGGCGTGAACCGCAGCGTCTGCCGCTCTCAACAAATGATCTTTGGTTGGTATATTCAACGCCACCTAGAGTGAATGGCACTAAATCACTTGGGTTTACTTCTTCGGTTGTTGGTGTGTTTACTTGAGATTGGCCTTTGTCTGTTGCTTGTTGACCAATTACTACTAATCCCATCATTAATACTGCGAATATAACTGCCATCATTCTAAATTTTGTCATTTGTCTTTTCCTTTTCTGATATTTGATTTGATTTTGATGTTTAATTTGATTTGTACTTCTCCATATAGCAATGGCTGTGCCACTTCCTATTTAAGACAAGCCTTAATCTTAAGCTGCGTTAGCCACGTTACAATTTTTAGTTGGCATCAACGTGCCAAGTTTAGTAATAAACAAGGAGAAAAATCACGTAATGGCGACACAATAAACGTGCTGTCACTATGTGGCTCTAAGATCTTTTTTAACAAGTACTTGGCATTTACCTGCCAAGCTAAAGGTAGTTAAGCCCTATCGTGGGCTTAAGGTTTTCCTTCTTTTCAATAAGCTAGTCATTAACTTGAGGCATATGATTTTTTTCACAACTCTATATAAGGTTTAAAGTTATTAATATTTTATTAAAGTAGCTTTTCTAACCTTTTTTAACTGGTTCTCGTTACCTCAATATAATAGTTTTTTGTATAGCTAGTATACAGTATTTAACGTTATTCAAGTAACTATATTATTTTCAATGAATTACAGTCTATTTAATTACTTACTTGGATGTATAATAACTTGATAGTGTCTTTAGATTCTTGTTAAGGTAAGATATATTACAATAAGTTAGCTTACAATTTACTTAACTGACATTAGCCCATTGATTTATCTATGGGCACTTTGCAAATAAATTGAGGAGAACCCTGCTGTGCCCTATATCCAAAAGACTTTGAGCCTAACACGTTCCAAATATACAAGCCTACTGTTAATAAGCGTAATCTTGTCACTAACAATGACCGCTTACCCTAATCCTAAACCTGTAACTAACCTAATAAACCCTAGTCAAAATCCTGTAGCTAGCAATAGCAGCGACAAAGGCGAACTCCTATTAGGCAAAGCAATAGAGCAAGAACTAGTAGGAGATGGAGCACACTCCTACACTCTAAAACTAGAAGCTAACCAGTATTTAAATGCAGTAGTAGAACAAAAAGGAATAGACATTGTTGCTACAGTCTTCAACCCAGCAGGAGAAAAGGTTTATGAAGTAGATAGCCCTAATGGAACAGAAGGCCCAGAACCTATTTACTTAATCAGTCAATCTAGCGGCAGCTACCGTTTAGAAGTCCGCTCTTTAGACAAAGCCGCTAACGCAGGCAACTACGAAGCTAAGCTAGTAGAGCTACGTGCTTCCAAACCAACAGACACAGACCGTGTTGCTGCTTTTAAGGCTTTAGGTGAAGCTACTTTGTTGCGAGGAGAAGGCAAAGTTGAACTTGCTATAACAAAGTACCAAGAGGCTATTAAAAAATTAGGGGAAACTTCAGAGCTATTGGCTCAAACCATTGCTCTTAATAGTCTTGGGGAATTTTATAATGAAAAAGGAGATTACTCTAAAGCTGAGTCTATTTTCATTCAAGCTTTAGATATTCGTAAAAAAATCTTTGGTGATAATCACATTGATACTGTTCAGTCTATGAACAATCTGGCATTACTTTATTTAACGAAGGAAGATTACTCAAAAGCTGAACCTCTTCTCATCCAAGGTTTAGATATTAGTAAAAAAAATTTTGGAGACAATCATCCTTTGACTGCTTCAACTATCAACAATTTGGCAGCATTGTATGGTGACAAAGGAGACTACTCTAAAGCTGAACCTCTCTATATCCAAGCTTTAAATATTTTTCGTAAAATCCTAGGTGATAATCATCCTAATACTGCTGCTGCTATCAATAATCTTGCATACTATTACTATAATAAAGGGGATTATTCTAAAGCTGAGCCTCTTTTCATTCAAGCTTTGGACATTTGTCGTAAAATATTAGGCGATAATCATCCTAATACTGCCCTTTCTATCAACAATCTAGCAACTCTTTATGATAGCAAAGGGGACTATTCCAAGGCTGAACCTCTTCTCATTCAAGCTTTAGAGATTCATAGAAAAGTACTAGGTGATAATCACCCTTATACTGCTATTTCTATCAACAATCTGGCAACTCTTTATGATAGCAAAGGGGACTATTCCAAGGCTGAACCTCTTCTCATTCAAGCTTTAGAGATTCGTAGAAAAGTACTAGGAAATAATCATTCTGATACTGCTAGCTCGCTCAACAATCTGGCAAATCTTTATTCTAATAAAGGGGACTACGAAAAGGCAGTAAAGTATAGACAAGAAGCAAATGATGCAAGAGAATTGGAATTAACTAGAAATTTGGTTTTAGGCTCAGAAAGACAAAAACAACTTTATTTGCAACTATATGCTTATGAAACAGATATTACAGTATCTTTACATGTACAATCTGCACCAACAAACCCATTAGCAAAGCAATTAGCATTAACCCAAATACTAAGAAGAAAAGGACGCTCAATTGATGCAGTAAATCAAAGTGTTGAAGCACTTCGCAACCGCTCTAAGCCTGAAGATGTTGCTTTACTTGATGAACTATCAGCAAAGAAAGCATTATTCTCCAACCTATCAACTCAAGGACTAGGAAAGCTTAGTCCAGAGGAATATAAAAAACAGATTAAAGACTTACAAGATGAAATAGAGAAATTAGAGTACAAAATAAGTGAGAGTAGCGCGGAGTTTCGCACTCAGTCCCAGCCTGTTACATTACAGGCTGTCCAACAGGCTGTTCCTTCAGACTCTACTCTAGTGGAATTTGCTTCCTACCGTCCTTTTGATAGTAAAACTAGAAAATATGCAGAAAGTCGCTATGTGGTGTATTTGCTTAACAATGAAGGAGAAATTGATTGGGCAGACCTTGGAGAAGCAGAACCAATTGATGAGCTTGTTGCTGAGCTTAGAGGAAAACTACGCAATAGTAAGTCTAGTGTACTCAAAGAAATCAAGCCTCTATCAAGAAAGCTAGATAAACTAGTAATGGAACCTGTTAGAAAGCTAGCAGGAAAAGGAAAACGGCTGTTGATTGCTCCTGATGGGACATTGAACCTAGTACCATTTGCAGCACTTGTTGATGAAGATGGTAAGTTTTTACTAGAAAATAACTCTATTTCCTACTTAACAAGTGGCAGAGACTTGCTTAGACTACAAATCAAAATAGAGAGCAAACAACCTCCTGTAATCCTTGCTGATCCTGACTTTGGGACTGTTAGCCAAACCCCAAGTCCAAAAGAAGGAGAGACAATATTTGCTAGCCTTAAGTTTAATCGCCTAGCGGCTACAGAGATTGAAGCTAAAGCTATTAAAACTTTGTTCCCTAATGCAGAAATGCTACTGCAAAAACAAGCTAGTGAAGAAGCATTAACCAAGTTGAATGCTCCATCAATTTTACATATTGCTACTCATGGATTTTTCTTACAGGAAAGATCTGCTCCACTTCCTCCAACTCCTGATGAACAACGACTTACTACATTTGAAGGAACAGACCGAAGCACACTGCTTAATATCAAAGTAGAAAACCCACTCTTGCGTTCTGGACTAGCACTATCAGGAGCAAATTTGCGAACAGATGACAAAGAACAAGGAATATTTACTGCACTAAAAACTACTGGACTAAACCTGTGGGGAACAAAAGTAGTAGTCTTGTCAGCCTGTGACACAGGAGTTGGAGAAGTCAAAACTGGTGATGGTATTTATGGACTACGACGTGCTTTGGTGCTAGCAGGCTCGGAAACCCAACTAATGAGCTTATGGCCAATTAGTGATAATGGTACTAAAGAACTGATGCTTGATTACTACTCTCGATTACAAAAAGGAGAAGGTCGTTCTGATGCACTTCGTCAAACTCAACTTTCGTTACTTAAGAGCAAGACTCGCCAACACCCCTATTATTGGGCTAGTTTTATTCAATCTGGCGAATGGGCTAATTTAGATGG
>JAHFUF010000024.1:13816-17971 GCA_023265235.1 Blastocatellia bacterium | reverse complement strand
AATATAGCCACTCTCACCAAAAGGAATTCGTTTTATTTCTTCTTCTAGGGTTAACGCATTAATAATGGAAAGATGCCCTGTTTTTATAAACGGGCTTGGGCTTAAAACTCTATAGATAGTAGGATTATTATTAGTTTCTTGCGCGTTAACGCTTAAACTAAATATAGCGATTAATAAAATTATAATGGTATACTTTTGCATAGGTTTATTTTTCTATTACTATAGCTAAGAACTATTAGTTTATGATTAATCCTTTTTGCGATGTTAAGTTTAATACTATGTAAACATAGTAGTCAATATATATTTTCCTTTATTGCTAAAAATTATTGTTAAAATTTAATTTTTAGTTTAAATAAATATATATGTAATAGCTTAAAAAAATTAGCTTGTAGCATAATTGAACCTTAGTCTATGAAAATAAAAAGAAATAATAATATTATTGATTTTGAGTTACCTTCAAATGTTGATTTTGCTGAAATTTGTAAGTTCATCCGCAAAACATTTAATGTTACTCAAAAAACAATGGCTGAAAAGCTAAATACAAACCTTGCTACTTATCAAAGTTGGGAATATGGCATTTATGTTCCTAGTGATATATCTGCATTTAAGATAGCACTTCTTTACGAACATGCTCTGTTGAAAACTAATGAGTCTATATACAAAGCAAAACAAGACAAAGAAGTTGCTTAATAAAGCAATAGGAGCAAAAAATTCTCTCATTGCGAAAATAGCGATTTCTTTTGTGTTAGTTATAAGTATTCCCAAGGCTTACAATTCTAACAGTCAACACAAAACTGTAGCCACCTTTATCAATAACTTTTCCAGATCTACCACTGTTGAGCGAGGCACACCCAATTTGTGGTCTAGTATGGCGAGCTTTTATTGTAGTAGCCTGTCCTCCGCCTGCTAACGGACAACTAATATAGACTCCATGATCTGTACAATCGTTAACTATCCTACACTCTCCCGTACCGCCAAAAGTAGGACAAGGCCCCATCCCAGCAATCCACTCGATGCCATTTTTATCCGTATACGACGTTTGGTGACAGTACCCTAATTCATCAAGATCCACAGGGCACTGAAAAAGTGCGCCGCCATCGTCGTTACGATCACAGAGATTTCCCCCGCCTCCAAAATCATTTGGGTAGTAGTTATTGCTTAGTGTTACGTCATAGTAAACAATGATTGGTTTGATGACATTATTAAAGCTTTTTGCCTCAATATCAGCCCTAACTAGCCAACGATAACTTTCTTGGCGTTTGAACCCTGTTTGAGTCTTAAACCTTTTTGATTTAGCATCATCAATAACTCGTTGGCTAACATAGGTAGTGCTTAACACGTAATCATAGCTATTCTGATTTTGACGAATAATAGCTTGCCTAGCAACCTCATTTTCACCAGTTAAGGGCATTTTATATTCAGGATATAGAGTATTAAGGTAATCAATAGTCTGTCCAGTTAGCCCATTTAATCCATCTAAGACTGTTTCCGGTTGACATAATCCAAACTGGTTATCCAACTTCCCACCCACAGGATCGATAGTTTCAGGTTGTGTTAAAACTCCCTGGCACTGATAAGGCGCACTCCCTTTGCTTTTAGCAATATGATCAACAAGCTGTGTCTGAACCCTTGTATATACCTCATCTACTAATCTATACCGTACTGGACTAGTAGTGCTCCAAGCTAGGTGTTCTGCTCTAAGTATAGCAGCATTAAGCCACCTCTCCTTTAGGTTTAATGTTGTGATAAATATGGGATCAAGCATTGCCAGCAAAGATATTATAAATATATAAAACATTAATACTATTAATGCATAGCCATTGCGTTTTTTCCATAAGCGGTTTACTTGATTAAGACCAGTTCTAGCTTTGTGTTTTATCTCACTAATAGTTGGCAAAATAAAATCAACTTTCTGTTGGTCTATTGTTTTATTAGTGTTTGGGTTTAGGTTTGTACTTGCACTTGTGCTTATACTTGTACTTGTGAGTTCATTTCTATTTAGCTCTTTAGTTACATTTAACATATTGTCTCCTCTCATTCAAACGTTATTATTATGTACTCTATCTATAGTTTAAGTAACTATCTATAATAAACTACTAACTATTAGTTGCTTGTTATTACTACTACCATTACTATTACTATTAAGTATTTACTATTGAATATTCCTTAAAATAGTAGGGAAGTTTATTTTGGCACTACGATTAAAATACTCACTCCCTTGTGTTCCTGGCATACCGCCTGTAATTGTTACATCTACTGAGAGTACATCGCCTAACCAATTAACTAATGGGCTAGTAGGAGTAGCTATTACAGCACCGTCTGTTAAATGGTAGTCAACCTTAAATGAATCTGTTTCACCAACTATAACTTCTTTGCCCCCACTAACAGTAAAACCGTTATTACCATCAAGCAGAATTAACCCACCATCATTTCTGATCAATTTATTGCCAAAAGAATCTTTCTGTAAGTAAAAACTCGTGAGTTTTAATGGAGCTAATATTGCGCCATCAGAGATGGTAGTTGTAGCTAACGGATCATTGGTAAGTTGTCCACAGTTGTTGTTTTGGCATATATCAAAAGCGAACTGAAGAAAACGTCTATTATTAATTACTACTTCACTTACATTAACTAATCTTACCAGTATCGATATAGGTTGTTTTGGTTGAGTAGATGTGTCAGTAAATATAGGGCTATCTATTAGTAGCATTAACTGCCCCGCTTGGAACATTTCCGGGTTAGCAATAACTGATGATGCGCTATTAGTAGATGGATTTGGGTTAGGGTCAATGTCATCGTCACTAGGCGAATTACCTTTACTATTATTACTATTATGTTCTTTACTACCAATTGAACCTAGGGTATCTTGTTTGATAGCGTCACTGTTAGGTAATGGCACTCTAACCACCTTAGTAGTACCTATTTGGGTACTAACTAAATCTAGGGGTAGTCTTGGTATGGTTGTATCAGAATAAACTACTGTAAACGCGTCGTTTCCATTTATTTTATACGGAGTGATAGTTCCTAATCTAATTTGCTTGTTTTTTGTTCCATCGTAAATTGACCCTGCAAAGGGTAATAACGGAATAGCATATAATGTAGAGTTAGAAGTAGCTAAACCGCGTCCTGGAAGGCTAGTCAAAGAGTCTTTCAATACTGTTGAAGTGGCTTCAAGGGATCTTTCTATAAGCATCACCCTGCCTTGACGACTATGAACTCTCATAAACTCACGGTATATAAATATAATACTACTTAATATAATAGCTGTGATTATTATCGTTACTACTAGTTCTATTAGTGAAAAACCTTTAGATATTTTATTGAATTTATTTTTATTTTTATTTTTATTATTTATATTTATCCTAATGATACTACTTGGTTTATCGCTCATAAATCTCTCCATATTCTCCATATAAAGTATTAGTACTAAAAGGTTTATATTTCTATTATTTACTATTGATTAAACAATGCCGAGTATTGCTAGCGATACTATTGTTTAATACTAGCACCATCACTCTTAGTAATAGCACTAGACACTACTATTTGATTAGTTTGTATTGCTATTATTACTACCGAAAAGGTTATATCACCAGGACTAGGGAAATCCTTAACGACTACCCATTGCCGACGAAATTTTGGTTCTGTTGAGCTACTAGGGCTAGATAAAGCTGAAATAGAACAGTCTAGTAAGGGTAAAGTATCAGTTCCATCACCAAGATCTCCAAGATTACCAAAATCTCCTAGCTTCCCTTTACCGCTATCTTTAGCACTAGTAGATCCGTCGGTAATCTTACTTGTAGGAACTTTTGTTGGCTCTACTATAGGGCTAGGAACTGTAATAGCTCTAGGGTTAATGACACAACCAGACTCATTAAGTAAGTCAAAGTATTCTACTACCGCTTGTTCTGGGTTTATTGAACCTACTTTTGTCTGACCTTTGGGAATTTTAGCTATCTCATTATTAGCATTATTAAATAATTGCGTGGTTTTTTGACCAAGAAATACGCTTACATCAAACGCTTTTTCTACAAATTTACCATTTTTTATTGTAGTAACACCTAGTGTTATTGCACCAGCTAGAATAATAGCTCCTATAACAAGTGCAATAATTGCCTCTAGAAGAGTAAAGCCGTGATTACTATAGAAGTTGAGCTTATA
>JAHFUF010000024.1:0-13806 GCA_023265235.1 Blastocatellia bacterium | reverse complement strand
GGACTTGTTGTTGATGCTATAGCTAGTTATTAGCCTTTTAAGTCTTTTAAGTTTTTTGAGTCTTTGAGTAAACATTGAATTTCCCCTATTTAGTTTGCCTGTTTAGCTTTCTGTTTAGCTTTCTGTTTAGTTTGCCTATTTGCCTATTTGCCTATTTGCCTATTTAGCTTGTCTATTTAATCTGACCAACATCACCAACATCAGTAGGTTGTTTATTATCTTGTTTAGGGAGTAATTGTTTTAGTTCTCTTTGAGTTTTCCAAGTATTATTGATTAATTCAGCAACAAAGTAATTTCCACTAGTGGTTATCAAGATTGCCATTATTCTTTTGTTGCTAGTGACAAAGAGAGCATGAGGATTAGTTAATCGTCCTGATGAACGCTCAAAAGTAAATTTCTCTGATGGAGTAAAGCAAAAATTATTTCCTGATACGCAAATACTGTTAAGTTGATCTTCACAAATACTTTTACAAGTATTAGTGCCTAAAACAGGTATTGCAGTAATTTTAATAGGACTATAAGGTTTAATTAGTGGTTGATTTAAATCAAATGTTCTTTTGCTTGGATCAGGATTGCCACTAACAGCTTCCTGTCTTGCTTTATAAATAGCTAAGGCTAACTCTGATATGACAGCCTCAGTACCCATATTCAAAATAGCTCCCTTTGCCATAAAGATTATGGTTGATAGTATTATTCCAATAAGCACTATAACTACCATTAACTCTATTAGCGATAGCCCTTTATTATTAGTTAGTATCTTTACAGCCATTTTTTCCTTTTTCTGTTAGTAAATCATACCCTAACAGTTTATTGAAGCTTAGTTTAAGTAAAATACGTTTAGAACATGTTTAGAGAGTTAAAACTCATGTTTTTTTTCTTTTACTTGATTTTGTTAAAAAAAATTGGTTAATTTAATGGGTAGCTTAATGAGCAATTAACGACTATTATGAGCAACTACTATGCCAGAAAATCGACCTTTTCTACCTATTTACCAGTCTTAAATTACATCAATTTCTATGCCAAAACCTCAGGTTCTTATCAGTTTCTACCAGATTACTGATTGATTTTACCGAGTGTTACTACTACTACTACTAACCTACCGTTCCGTCATTCCATCATTCCATCATTCCACCATTGATAAATCCATAAACCCACAAATGCACCGATTATCTAATAGCTGATATTGCTCCACTAAGCGCACCATAGAAGCTTACTGCTATTAGCCCTATTACTACTCCACCTATGACGATAACAGTTGGCTCAAGGCTTTTAACCAAAACATCTATCTGCTCATCAAGCCTCTCAAATAGCTGATAAGAATAACTTATTAATACTGCATCAAGTTTTCCTGTTTGCTCGCCACGACTGATTCTAAAGTGAGGATCTCCCTCAAATGCAAAATGTGCTCTCTTTAGTGCATCACTTAAAGTCTCACCTTCTGTTTCAATGTAAACTCTACTTAGTTCAAACGCTCCACCTATTTCTGGGTTACGAGAAGCATTAGCTACTATATCTATAGACTGTAGCATTGGTAATCCTGCTTTATACAAAATCGCTAGTAATAACAAGCTTTCAGCTAAGGCAAAGTTAATAAACACTTTATCAATAAACTTAAATCTTAATTGGTAATATTCCCAGAGCTTTTTCCCAGATACATCCCAAAATAGTTTTGCTGCTACTATGAGAGCAATAATCACTATTGGTACAAACTGATAGTTATTTGTAATCCACTCACCGAAATTAAATAACCCTTTGCTCAAAGGGTTCATTGCATCAAATATCCCTAATCCAACAAACATGTCTTTTATACTAGGCAACACCGCAAAAGCCAGTATTGATATTGCTACTACTATTAGGAGCAATAATATTGCTGGATATAGCATCCCCATAACGAGCTTTGTTCTAGCTTTGTCTGAGCGTTTAAGAAAACTTATTAGCATGTCCAAGATTCCTGGATCTATCTCTCCATTGACTTTCTTGCTAGTCCATTTTCCTGAAACCTGAGCAGCTTCCACGAGGCTACAAAGGAAATCAGGAAATGCTGTGGGAAAGCGGCTCATAGCTTCGTGTAGAGGGTCTCCATTAATCACATAGTGATATAATGCACTGATAACCCTTGCCGCTTTTTTATCAGGAAAGTTAGTAGCTGTTTTTTCCAAAGCTTCTTGTATGCTAATCCCAGCTTCTTTTCCGTCCTTCACGCTCTCAAATAATAGAATTTGGTTTTTTACAGACATTTTTGCATTAGCATCAACCATGTTGCTAGTTTTACCTGGTTTTGCCACTGCCCCTGTTGTTGCTCCTGTTGTCCTTGTTGCTAGATTACTTATTGTTTGCTCATTAAATATTTTAGCCATTGTTTTTTCCTCTACGCATTTATTTTTTATTAGTATTATTAGTATTATTAGTATTATTAGTATTACTAGCTATTATTTGATGGTTATTTGATAGTTATTTGATAACCATTTGATAACTATGCAACTTATATCAATTTACATTAAATCAGTTAACTAAAAATTAACTGATTTAATTAATCTCTGATATTTCTATATCTGAATCAGTGTCAGATAATATAGATCTATCTAATTCTAGCCCCTCTCGTTCTAAGTCAGGGAAGCCAAGCTCTCTTTCTAGACTAGTTAGGGACACTTCGCCTGTTAGGGCACGTTTCAACCCATTAACCCAAAGCGTTGTCATGCCATTTCTAATAGCACATTGCTGGATTTTATAGCCTGATGTGCGATTAATGATTAAATCTCGCATCTCATTAGTAAAAACCATTATTTCAAATATTCCCACGCGCCCCTTTACGCCCGTGCCATGACAGTTTGAACACTGTGTTCTATCTGCCATTTTTCCTGTAGCCATTAGAAACTCCATTTGTGTGTCACCATCAAGATTGTTAATAAAGTTTTTTAGTTTTGGGATTCTAGCGGTAATCGGATCAAGTACTTTGGTGCATTTGCTACAGGTTTTTCCAATTAGTTTTTGGGAAACAATGATTTTTAATGAGTCAGCGAGTTTATGAATATCGCAGTTTAGAGAAATCATTCGCTCTATCGCTCTAGCACAGTTACCCGCATGCACAGTAGTAGAAACAAAATGACCACTTTCAGCCGCTTCAAGTACGAGTTTTCCCGTAACGTGATCTCTTGTTTCCCCAACTATGAGCATATTGGGAACATGTCGCATCGCTCCAGGAATGAAGTAATCGTAACCCTTATCTTTTTTCACAGAAAATTGAAGTACCCCTTTGACTTTCATTTCCACAGGGTCTTCAATGGTAATTGTTTTCCATCCTGGAAATATTTCTGTCCTTTTTTTCAAAAATGTCATTTGCGTTGTGTTTTTGCCAACACCAGTTGCACCAGCAAACAAAGCTAAGCCCTCGACAGAGCGAACAAAATACCTATCCATCAATTCTTGTTGTTCAGGAAACATACCTAGATTGTCAGGAGTGTAAACAAACTCATCTGGTGTTTGGATACGAACAGAAAAACTCATCACCCCATTCTCGTGAGGTATTACATTACATCGTAGCTCTACTCTGGCAGAGCGACTAGCATACACAAGTGTTCCCCTTATAACGCCTGTGGCGATGTCCTGATCGTTGCTAGTATCCAATTTTGCTATAGAGCGTAGTACAACACCAAATTTCCTAGACTCTTTTATTGTTGTTATTTTGTCTAGTATTGTTATTTTACGTCCATCAACGTTCATTCTAATTACTAAACTAGTTTGTCCGCTTTTCTCATCTTCTTCTAAGTCAAAATCCAGGTCTGTAGCTTTTGCATTATGAGCAATAGAGGCCGCATCTATAAATAATGATTTGTATTTGTTTTGCTCTTCTGTGAAGGTTTTTGTGTTTGCGTCCAAAACTAATGTTTTAGAATTGTTATCGGTGTTGGTACTTATCCAGGTATGATCAAGGGATAGATTCTTTCTATCAAATCCAAGATTGGCTGTGTAGTTAAGATCTATAGCTGGTTTAAGTACATCCCAATTAACCTCGTAAAATCTAAGTCTGTGAGTGAGTTTTTTGGTATTTAGTCGGTTAATAATTGTACGTTCAGCAGTAGTTCTTAAAACCGCGTCTGCAAATAAAATCACCAATTCATCATTACGTATTTCTATAGGTAAAATCTTATAATCATTGGCTAATTTTGGTGTTACTAATTCCAGTACATCATCAGAAATGTTTATTGTTTTTGCTAGCATTGCATGCCCTTCGCTAACTATTTCTGTTATTTCTGTTATTTCTGTTATTTCTGTTATTTCTGTATCAGCCGAGGTTGAAAAAGTGTTTGCATCTGTACACGCATCTATTGATTTAGCTGATATTGAATTAGTTAATTTAGTTGAATTAGTTAAAGCTAGGTCAGTTAAATCACTTTTAGTTGATTTGCCTAACAGCTTATTACTGCTAATAATAGTATTACTAGCAATATTATTAGAGTTATTTTCTCTAGCATATTTATTTAGTTTAGAATCAAAATCAAAATTATTTAAATCAAAAATAGGTTGATTCAAACTATCAGTGTTATTACTACTATCACTGTTATTAGAACTATAGAGTGCTGGTAAGTCCTCGCTTGTCACCTTACAAAGTTGCTCATTAGTTTTATACAAATCACCGCTATCTTTAGGGGCTAATCTATCGTGATGTTGCAACTTAGAGTTTGTATTGTTTGTATTGTTTGTATTATCTGAACTAGAGCTTCTTTTACTATATCTCTCAATATTTCTCTCAGTATTCCTCTCAGTATTCCTCTCAGTATTCCTCTCAGTATTCCTCTCAGTATTCCTCTCAGTATTAGCTTTTTTAGTCATAGCAGGTAAATTACAATTCTGTGTTTCATTATTTGTAAATATTGATTTTAAGAAACTTGCGACTCCCATCTTTTTCCTCTCTTGAGTTTTTGTGTTTTTAAGTAGTACAGTAGAAACCCCGTTTTGTTTTACTTATTTTATTTTACTTATTTTATTTTGTTGTTTTTACTATCTGTCTTACTGTCTGTGTTAGAAACATATGCCGATAAGTCAATTGTAGCCTTGACGTTATCGATCTCTAAGCCTGTTTCAATTCGTTGGAACTCTAGGCTATTAATATGTAGTATTCGGTCAAACCTGTTTAGTGCTAGTAAATACTGCTTAAGAGTCACCTCATCACCTGTTATTTGTGCTTTTATTGGAATTTCACTTAATGCGCCTGAGGTCTTCTTCTCAGCCCCAGGTGCAAAATCATCTAGTCTTAGTTTTCTTTCCATCGCGGAACGTTGAACCCGTTCTAGGATGCTAGGAAGCTCTCTTTTCTCTGGGATAAGGGGAGCAAGTAATTTGTAGTCTTTATCAAGTTCTTCTGATTGTTTTTCTAGAATAGGCAAATTAGCTGCCACTTGTTCTAGTAACTGGTTGCTTGTCTTGATTGCTGATAAACGCTCCTGTTGTTTGGTGATTTCGCTAGTTTTTTCATCAAAGTACGTATAGTTAGTTACCCAGTACATACCACATAAGATTAATGTTGCGAATAACATAGCTATTATTGTTTCACGTCTAGCTACTTGATGTTTTTCCTCGTTTTTATTTGTTTGTGCCATAAGATTTTGGGTTTTATCCCTTTTTACTCCTTATAAATGTTCTGTTTTTCCTTATAAATATTCTATTTTGCTTTTCCTTGTAAATATTCTATCTACTTGCCTTGTTCTGTTTGCATTTGGGTTTGGGTTTGCCTAGTTTGTCCAATCTGCCCAACTTGCCCAGTTTGTGCTACTTGTTGTATCTGAACTTGTGATTGAGGCGGTAGCACGATTGGGTTTGTAGGTATTTGGCCGTTATATCTAGTAGTTAACTCATAAGTACAACGAATAGAATCCAACGCAGTATACCTAGTTGGGATTACGTCTTCATAGCTACGATTTTGCAATTTACTTACAAAAGCAGTGGCGTTAATTTTATCTATAGAGCTACCTGCAAGTTTTACCTCTGAGCCAGAAATATTTAGTTTTGAAACAGTTACTAAATCACGAAACTGGCTTTGGAATAACAATCCTTGTATGTCACCCAATATGGTTGGAACAAGCATTTGGGTTCGCTGGATATTACGGATTGAGGCTATACGGTCATTTTTACCCTTATTTCGCTTTTGTAAATCTTCATATTTAGTTTTCTCTACACTAAGAGCTACTTCTTTAGCAGCTTCCTTTGAATAGTCGTTTTCTAGGGTAACTATTTCACTATTAACACTATAGACACGGTATCCAGATAGAATGATAGAGACAACCACGGCTATTATTAGTATTAGTTTTTGATTGATTAGTGCAGGTGTTATATTTTTACTGTAAGTGGCAGCCATGGCTATTAGTTTTGTTATACGGTCGCCTTGGAGGTTTATTTGAGCATCTGTAGGGATTATTTTCTCAAACTGATGAGCTAGGGTTAGATCTAATCCCAGTCCTTCCATGGACATTGCTAGTGCTGCGACGACCGTAGCATAGCGATGAGGCTGTTGGTCAACTTCACGTTTTTGATTAGCAGGAAGATTGTTTATATATATAAGGGGTGAGCGCAGTGGATCTATAAGCTCCACTTCATTAATTTTCATTTCAGCAGTAGCAGCAAGATCTTTAGTTTCAATAGCTAAATCTAAATGGCATTCACCAGCAATGAACAGCACGTCGTATGTGGCTACTATCCTAATCGCATCTGGGTGATTAGTAGGTTGCTTACAGAATGTAGCACAAGATTTAAGCATCTCTACTAGTTTTGTAGGTATGTCAATGGGTTGCTCTTCAGTAATATCATGCCAAACGATCTGCTTTACAGAACCGTTTTGAAAAACAGTTAGCCCAATATGAGATTGTGTAAAGTGAGCAATAGCTGTAGTTAGCTGAGATTGATTAAGATAATTACGTACTAGGTTATAACCTAATAGCACATCAGTTTGGGTAATTAAATAAGTTGATTTTAGTCCTAATGTTGGGTGAAAACTCTTTATTTCATTAATGTTATCACTTGGTAATGCTACTAAGATAGACGCGTTGTTGAAAGAAAAATAATCACAGTTTTGATCAGCTATACCGCGTGAATTTTTCTCTGTCTCTAGATTGTTGTGATGTAGGAGATGTGTAGCAAACGCACTAGAGTATTGATTGGTGATACAGTAAATAGCTTTGCTAATGTTATATCTACTCAGATCTTGTTTTAGTTTGTTGGTATTAGAATAAATACCAATATGCTCTAGTACTACTTGGTTGTTAGCTGGATCGGGGCTAGCGATAGCCAACTTCCATTGATTTTGGGTAAGCTCGATTGCTGCAACGGTCTTGGGTTTAAATATTGTCATTGTTTTTCCTCTAGTTTATTCCTATTTCTCTAGTTTTCTTTAGTTTCCTCTACGAGCTATTATTTATTGGCACTAATAGCACTAATATTAGTATTAATTAGTATATTACTCGTTAATAATTTACCTGCAAGAATTATGCCAAACTATAATTCATTAATTTATATTATGTAATTTATTATTAGTATATTTGCCTAACAATTACTTGCAATCGTATTTCTGAAAAGATCGAGATTAGTGTTTTTCAATACCATTGTTAGTGAATGGATTAATTTTATTAAGCTACTGATTTTATGAATTTCTGGCAACATCAGTAATAGCAACTCATGTGCCAAAGAAGCTATCAGTAAGCTTTGCTACCTTAAGGGTGAAATTTTAATTTCCCTCTATATAGAAGAGTCAAAAATTACTAAAAATGCCTCAGTAAATTTGAAGAATTTTTCCGAAAACTTGCAGTTTTTTTCGATGTTTTGTTAACTTATTGATTTATAAGGGAATAAAAAAGCATTACTTTTAGAATAAACTCCTTAGTTTGCTAAAAAAGGTGGAAACCCAAATAGTTATGATAGGTTTGGCCTCCATTGGACAAAAAACTTTAACCTAGATACTTAATTTTATTAAGTATCTTCAGTAATGAATTTTGCTATTAACGTCGATGTGTTTTCGCCAGAAATAGCTGCATATGAAGAAGACCAGAAACGGTTTTTTATTGTTTTATCTTTTAATTCTGAAGGAAATTCTCTAGTAATAAAGTAAGCACTTTTCCCTTTTAATTTTGCTACTAATCTAGAAACAGAGATAGAAGAATGAACTAATATAGATAAATAGACATGGCCAACACTACCATTAAATTGTAATAGCTGGCATTTCATTTGCTTACACGTTTCATCAAAAATAATTTCTAGTCTATCTAGATGCTCTCCAGTGAAAGCATTTTTGTTCCTAGTTAAAAACACAAAATCAACAGTATTTTTTAACAGACATTTGCGTCCTCTACGCCAATTATTTAAATTTGCTTTAGACATAAAGTAGGCTAGTTTTTCCTTGCTATCATATTGATAAACTTATATATTACCAAGATTACAATTGATTATCGCTAAATCTAAAAAGATTTAGCGATAATCAATTTATACATTTTTCCGGGTTTTTGCAATTTTTATCGAGGCATTTTTATTAGTTTTTGACTCTTCTATATAGGGAAGGATTTTTTCCTGTGAATTGGAGGTTTTGGACGCAAAAGCAAATAATTTACAATTATCAAACTCAAACAGATATTTACAATTATCAAACTCAAACAGATAATTGGCTAATAGAGTATTGGGCGATAAGTAAAAACCAAGATGCTTATCTTGAGATATATGATAGGTATAATCAAAAAGTGTTTGCCTTTAGCCTTAATATATCAGGAGATGTTATGTTGGCAGAAGATGGAACTCAAGAGGTTTTTAAAATACTTTTAGAAAAACCAGAAACTTTTAGGAGTATTGAAAACCTTGAAGGTTATCTTATTAAAATGGCGCATAATAATATAAAAAAATACTTTTTAAGAAATGCCTTAGAGGTTAGTTATGAAGAAGTTTTTGATGAATTAAACATAGAAACTGATAGTAATATGTTTTATGCAGTTAGTTCTAGTGAAGATAAAGAGCTTTTATGGAAAATTGTATCTGGGTTAAAGCCTCAGTACAGAGAAGCCTTCTGTTTAGATCTTTATCTTGAATTAAGTGATAAAGAGATAGCAGAAGAAATGAATATTTCCATTAAGACTGCTAGAAACTTAGTACAAAGAAGCTATGAAAAAGTAAAAAAAAGAATTTACAGAAGTATTAAAAAGAAGGGCTTATGAAAGCTAAAAAAGAATTTACAGAAGATGAGCAACAATTGACTGAGTTAAGAAAAAAAGACCCTAAGTTTGTACAGCTTATGTTAGAAGCGTCTGAGCTAATAGAACCATCCCCAGAGTTAAGGAAAAAAGTTGTTGAGATGGCTCGCGCTCATAAAAGAAAACTAGAAAGAGAGGCAAAGCTTAATAATAGTGATTGGTTGATGTGGCTAGAGCCAATGATTACCCCTATTAAAGATTTGAGAGCTTGGTTTACATTAGAAGGGTTTTTACCTAGTAACCTTAGAGTACTAGTAGGTCTATTCCTTATAGTTAGTGTTATTAGTGGATTATCATATTTAGTATATTATCAATATCAAATTAGCAGTAATACAAATAAAGACAATTTGATTTCTAATCAAACACCTATAATAAAAGCAACGCCTATTGTTATACCAAGCCCTATGATAACACCTACTTTTACTCCAAATAATATTACAGAAAATAATAAACCTAATAATGATAATAAGTTAAATAAGAGTGCTCAGAAGCAAAATAATCAAAAGAATGTTATCACTAAAGACCAACAACAAAACAAACCTAATAAAATAAAAAAAGAAACGTTAGATGCAAATACTAATAATAATCAAATAGTTTATGAGGCTAATCGTCCTGATAATAGTTCTAATAGTATAGAAGATGTTTCTAAAGGAGATGTTTTAAGAGGGGGAATAGTAGATCTTAGTTTACTAGAAATAAATCAGTTTTATATTGGTAGTTTTGGCGATGGAGAAGAAAATAAATTGTTAAAACAAGCTCTAGTTGAAAGGCTTCAAAATACAGATTTTGAATTATTAACGGCTAGCCAATCTTTAAGCACAGATAATTATGGGGAAATAGTAAAAAAAGGAGATTTGATTCAGATAATTAACCCTAGCAATGATTCTGTTTTATGGTATAGATCTGTAAAAGAAAAAGGTTCTGCTAAAGAGGTAGCTAATAGTTTAGTTAATACACTTTTAGAAGATATTAAAAATCAACAGAAAAAGTAATTCTATTTTTAAATTAAAATTAGTAATATTGAATTAGTAGTATTACGATGGATTATTTATACTTAATCGAACTTTATTGATTTGTAAGCCAAGAATTGCTAATAACTAAACATTTAAAAATACCTATACTATTGATTAAAAAATCGCAGGTTTCTAGCAACAAAAAAGGTATCTAACCGATAAGCTGAATGGACAATCATTCAGCTTATTTTATCAGGGAGAAATTTTTATGGGAATTCGTATAAACGGCGATGGTTTAATAAATCAATCACAGCAAAATAATAATAGTCCTTCTACAAATCGCCCAACTCAACAACCAAGAGTACAAGGGCAAAGTGTTGTTGAAAATACTGTTATTCCTCAGGGTATAAATAGTCGTGCTGCTGCACGTAATTCAGAAAACCTTAGTGCTAGCACTTTACGCAGTCAACTTCAAGGAACTCCTTCGTTAAGCACTCTTACGAAAGATATTGCTAGTGCAATGCGACCAGCTGGTGGGCGTGATAGCGCTACTGCTGATACAGTTATCAAAACAGCAACCCCTAATCTAGCCATTCTAGATAATAAGACAGTAACTTCTACGATTAACATAACTGATGATGGCCAGGCCGATTCTATCAAACTTAATTTAGATATTAATCACACCTATCGAGGTGACTTAGTTGTTAAACTAACCTCTCCTTCTGGTAAAGTTGCTACTATTAGTAATAAAGCAGGTGGTTCTGCTGATAATCTTAAGTTATCAAATCTAGACCTTTCCACTATATTTCCTGGAGAATCAATTAAAGGTTCTTGGAAACTAAGCGTGCAAGATACTGCTACTCAAGACACAGGTACGTTTAATTCTTGGGGTCTTAACATTATTAAGAAGCCTGCCCCTGGTGGCGGCGGCGGTGGTCAGACTGGGGTAACAAACCTACAAGTCACTGGTGATGCTGCTTTTCGTACTCGTGTAAGTCAAGATTTAGCTAAATTTGCTCCTGGAACAACAGTTGATGCTCAAGGCTATGTTCACGCTGCTACGAATAGAACTGCTGGTCACGATCAAGGTTATAAACTAGTTGATGATATTTTAGCTGGTGGCAATGGAGGCAATAAAAAGGTTACTATTAACTTTACTTCTCAAAATGCTTTCACTCAATCAGGTACAGGAGCAGGAGTTGTTAACGGTACGGCAGGTACTGGTTCCGATGCTACCGTATCCGTAGATCCATCTTTAGCCATATCATTACCAACTGTAATAGGTAAGACGCCATCAGGTAGTGATATTGTTGCAGACAGACCTATTTCTTCTGAAGTAGTATTGGCTCACGAATTGGTTCATGCTGTCCACGCTCAACGAGGAACAATTGATCGCAGTTTAAGAGATCATACATTTACTGATAACGATGTTACTTACAAAGAAAACTGGCGATATGAAGAATTACGCACGACTGGTTTTGCTGGTTTCCGTCAAGGCAATGAAGCCTCTGAAAACTCTATCCGCGCTGAGTTGGGCTTTGGCAATCGTGCCACATACCTAGATCGTTCTAGTTGGACTCGCGTTAGTGGCATTGCGGCTAACGGTATCTCTGCTAGTAATGCTCGCTCTGTTAGTGCTGGAAGCCCGGAACAACTAGTTGGTGATGCTTGGAGGTCTGATGGTGCTGCATTACCAAACGGTCAATTTAGAATTTGTAACTGCTTTGCTTGCTAGATTAAATTAGCAGTCAATTAGAAATATTTCTTAAACTAAAAGCACTTTACTAGTAACCCCAGTAAAGTGCTTTTAGTCTTTTGCTAGTAAACAATATTGGAAAAAGAATAATTATGGTATAATAGCTTACTTCAGTTATGATCAATAAAAGATTTTGGTTGCAGTAAAACGAAAATTGCTATAGTAAGAGGACCATAACGTTGTTTTAGAAGAATATAGAAAGAGAAAAGGAGGTTGAGCATGTTGTTGAAGAGTTGGTTTTGTCTTGTATTTATTTTCTTGCCAATGTTTTTACCGAATGCTAGTTACTCTCTTACTAATCAAGAATTACAGGATAATAAGGCGCTAAAGCTTGGTGAAACTATGATTAAGCAGGTTGGTAAAAATGAAAAAAATGTTTATCTGATAAACGCTAACGCCAATGAGCTTTTCCAAATACTCATACAAAGGAAAGATATTTCTCTTAGCACTAAAATATTGAGTCCTGCAAAAAATGTAGAATTTATTAGTGATGTATCAAATAGCAATTATTTAGAAGAAGTTTTTTTACTTGCAAAAGAAAAAGGGGTTTATCAGATAGAATTAGGTTCAAATGACTATGGCTCCTCTGTTTCAGAACTTTCTATAACCGTTAAGGTTTTGATAGTCTCAGAAGAAGAAAAAAAAGCTTATAGTTGTGCGGAGCAAATTGCATCTAAAATCTCCCAAGTTATGTCAACAGGAGATCTAAAAATTCAACGAGAGTTTTTAGAAGATTTAGATAAGGCTTTACTCATTTGGGAGAAATACAATCAGCTTAATAAGCAAATTGACTTACTTGTTTGCATGGGGCAGATATATTTCTTTCTGGGAGAAACAGATAAAGCAAAAGATTCTTTTAATAAAGGACTGTCTATTAGTTTATTGTTAAGTAATATTCAGGAGCAGGCAATATTACTTAATAACCTGGCAACTGCACATTATAAATCAGGAGAAATGGACAAAGCAGTAGAGTTTTATCAGCAAGCTCTTAAAATTACTAATGATAAAAAATCAAAGTTATCTATCTTGAGTAATATTGCTGCGATAAATAGTTTGCTAGGAAATAAGCAGGAGGCTTTGGAAGGTTTTAATAGTTCTTTAATTGTAGCTAAAGAACTTTTTGATGAGCCTAAAGAGGCCAATATTACTATGAATATAGCAATAACGTATTCTTATATAGGGGAATACAAAAAAACGCTAGATTATTGTGAAAAAGCTCTGGTTCTAGCTACAAAAATAGGGGATTTAGGTATACAGCAAACTTGCAGTAATGTCATGGCTTTGTCGTTTGCCGGGCTAGGCGACTACGAAAAAGCCTTTGAATTTTATGAGAAAGCATTTAATTTAGCAAAAACTCTTTCTAATAAAGAAAGACAATGCGAAAGCCTTTTAGGTATCGGTGAGCTACATGTCAAATTTGGGGAAACACAAAGAGCCTTAAACTCTTTTGAGCAGGCTGTTTTGTTTGCCGAAGAATCAAAATTCGATTTCCAAAAGGCTAAGGCTTTTATTGCTCTTGGTAATATTTACAATCGTTTACAAAAAACAGACAAAGCTATAAATCTGTTTAATGAAAGTTTGTCGATATCTAGAAAGTTTAAAAATAAAAAGCTTGAACGTGCCGTTTTGGAAGGTTTAGGTCAAGCAAATGATAAAGACTTAAGTAAAGCACTGGAATATTATGAATCTGCCTTAAAGCTTATAGGTGATAATAATGATCCAGCAGCTATCAGTATTTTAAATAACATAGCGATTATTGGCAAGTTTCATAAATGACAAAAAGTAGTTAACAGTTTAACGGCAAAAAGGCAAAAGAAGGCGGTAGGCTCGATGTTATAGAACCAAAAATAAAAAGCAAGAAAGTAAAAATTAGTAA
>JAHFUF010000427.1 GCA_023265235.1 Blastocatellia bacterium | reverse complement strand
GTAATTTCTGAAAACCTAGGGTTTGTTTCTTTAGAACAAAGCTTTCGCTGGTTAGATCAACTCCATGACAACACCAAAATAGCTAAAGTACCTATGTTAGAGGAAGAAAAACAAAAACAAATAATTGAAGCCTATCAACAATACTTAGTTCAAACAGAACCACCACCACAAGCACTACATACTACTTTTGCTAAAACTTTTGGGGTAAAAGCCTTACAAGTACACAGAACCTTATGCGACTATCGCTGTCAATTAAAGCCAGCTTAAAACCCTTAGTATGTTAAACACTGTTAACAACTCTGCAAATATTTTTTAGTAGAGTTGTTGGGGTCTAAGGCAAGACAAGTCAAAGTTCTTAAAGTTCTTAAAGTTCTTAAAGTTCTTAAAGTTCTTAAAATTCTTAAAATTCTTAAAATTCTTAAAATTCTTAAAAAAGGAGGCTTCCATATGCTACCACCAAAAGTAAATATTTCAGTTCCGCTTGCCACTTATCGAATGATTAAAAATCCTTATGATTTGCTGACAGAATGTTACAAAGAATATGGTGATATTTTTTCTTTACGTGCTTTAGCAGGGAATTTTATTTATGTATCAAACCTAGATTTAATTAAAGATATCTTTTCTAAGCATAGTAAAAAATTTAATACTGGTGAAACCGTACTATTTCTTGAACCTTTTGTAGGTAGGCACTCATTATTATTACTAGATGGGCAAGAACATGCTCGCCAGCGTAAACTCCTTACCCCGCCTTTTCATGGGGAAAAAATGAAAATGTTTACAGATCTAATGCGTAATGCTGCGCATAAAATGGTAGACAATTGGAAAGCTGGACAAACAATTATGATGCGTCAAGAAATGCAAGAAGTAACTTTGCGTATCATTGTAAAAAGTGTTTTTGGTGAAGAAATGAGCCGCCGTACTCCAGAAATTATTGAAACTGTTAGAGGAGTTTTACAACTACCTACTTCACTTACTTTTCTACCATTCTTACGTCTTAACCTAGGGAAATGGAGTCCCTGGGGAAAATTTCTATATTGGCGAGAAAGAATAGACAAGCTAGTTTATGCAGAAATTGCCCGCCGCCGTGCTAATCCACGCCTTCAACCTGAAGATGTAGTAGATATGATGATGCTTTCTCAAGATGAATCAGGCAATTTTATGACTGACAAAGAAATCCGTGACGAAAGCCTAACCCTTTTGTTTGCTGGCCATGAGACTACAGCCTTATCACTTACTTGGCTATTTATCCCCTTACTACAAAATCCTCAAGTGCTAAAAAAACTAGTAGCAGAAATACAGTCTGTAGTAGGAGAGGCACCAATAGCAGCAGAAATGATTCCTAAACTTACCTACCTAGATGCAACAATAAAAGAAAGCATGAGGGTTAATAACCTTTTTCCTATAGTGGCACGTAAAACCCTTGAGCCTTTAGAGTTAAAAGGTTTTGAAATCCCTGTTGGTTCAATAGTTGCCCCTTGTAATATGATAGTTCATCACCTAGAGTCAATTTACCCTGAGCCATTAGTATTTCGCCCAGAGCGGTTTTTAGATGAATCACAACATCATCCTTATAGCTGGCTCCCCTTTGGTGGGGGCAATAGACGTTGTATTGGTATGGCTTTTGCGCAATATGAAATGAAGATTATATTAGCTAGTATCTTACCGCGAATAGCGTTAGAATTAATTCCTGGTCAAGATTTCCGAGCACAACGTTTAGGGTTAGCATTAGCTCCTCCAACAGGAGTGAAGGTAAAAGTAGTTTCTGTAAAACCTGCTCCTAGTGAAGTTTTAGAATTAGTTCACTAATTCTGATTAAACCAAGCGGCTAAAGGAGTTTACTGGTGGCATTATTAGTTAATAAAACTGAGTTATTATTAAAAGCTGCTTTTCAAGTTCTAAAAGCAGGTAGTAACGAAAATGACTGTAATAATGCCTATGACTATTCTCTTGAGGAACAGCGTTTTGCAATTGCCGATGGTTGGGCAGAATCATTTTTTTCTCACCTTTGGGCTAAAACTTTAGTAACAGGATTAGTCGCTACAGCCCCTTTCCAGTTTTTAGAATCAGAACAAGACCTAGTAGAATGGTTAGAACCAATACAAACAGCTTGGAGAAAAATCATTGAATGGGAATCCCCACAAATTGATTCAAATCAAGCAGAAATAGGAGCATTTTCTACTTTACTAGGAATGCAACTCCTAGCACCAGAGCCAGTTTCATTACTACCAGAAACCAAACCTGCTGATGAACAAATGCGCTGGCAAGCTATTGCTGTTGGCAATAGCTGTGTATTTCAAATACGTAGAGATCATCTTAACTATGCTTTTCCATTAAGTCGTTCTGATCAGTTTAATAACTCTATGTTAATTTCTAGTGTAGCTAGTAAAAATCAACAAATTTGGCGACAGTTTCATGAATGCCAAGAAATTTGTTATGAAACGGATTTGTTTTTCTTAATGACATCTTCTTTAGCTAAATGGTTTTTACTTGAGTATGAAGCAGGAAGAAAACCATGGGCAGAACTTTATTATTTAGAAAGCCAAAACAAGTTTCAAAGCTTTATTGCTAGTTTAAGAAACTCTGGTCAAATACTTAATAATGATGTTACGTTGCTAACATTTCAATTAGGCAAAGATGAGATAAGTATTTCTCCTCCTAGCCATAATACAGTAGATAATTTTGATAGGGGTCTAATTAATAATCCTTTAGCAGCTGACTCACAAAAAACAACCTCTTTTTTGTTAAAAGAATCTTCAAAAAACAAAGATAGAGAGGTTGAAACAGCTAAAGATAAACCTATGCAACAGGGGATTAAACCACCACAATTTAATTCTCTAGATCAACCATCTGTACTTAAACAAATCGGTAAATCTATAATTGGCTTGTTAGGAAAAAAAGAAAACGAGGAATAGAGGAATAAAATATCTAATTCCTCTAAGCATTATCTAACCATTATTAACGCTCTATTAAAGCTCTATTATTGGGTAATTAGAGGACAAGACTATGAATTGGCCAAGCATATCTGATTATCAAGAAGCAATTCAAAACCCTAATGGGTGTTTTCAACTACCAGAATTGCGTGCTGGACAAATTGGTTTAAACCCTGTTGGACTACCTAAAGTTGCTACTGGTAACTTCGCTAGTGTTTATCAACTTACCAGTGGTGTTCGGCATTGGGCAATACGCTGTTTTCTTAAACAAAACACAGATCAACAACGCCATTATCAATTACTTAACCAACAACTAAGTGCCTCTCGCTTACCAGGTTTAGTAGAGTTTGAGTACCTCCCTCAAGCAATACTAGTAAAAAATCAATTGTACCCTGTGCTTAGAATGACTTGGGTAGAAGGAAATACCCTTAATCAGTTTGTTGAAGAATCTCTAAACAACCCAAGCCAATTACTAGATATAGCAGCAAAGTGGCGTGGTTTAATTAGTAGCTTACAGTCTAATCGACTAGCACATGGGGATTTAGAACACCGTAATATTATTATTACGCCTCAAAATAATTTGTTCTTAGTTGATTACGATACGGTTTTTATACCAGCACTAAGAGGAGAAAAAAGCCCTGATTTGGGAAATGAAAACTTCCAAAACCCAAAACGTACACTAGATAATTACGATGAAAACATAGATAGTCTTTCTGCCTTGGTTATATACCTTAGTCTATTGGCTTTAGCTTACCAACCTAATCTATGGCAGCAGTTTTATCAAGGAGAAAACCTACTTTTTACACGAAAAGATTATTTAAACCCATATCAATCATCGTTATTTTACCAATTAAAAAATAGTCCTAATGAAGGTGTTCGCCAATTAGTAGGTATTTTAGAAAATATTTGCCTCAGCCCTATAGTAACAGGACTCAACTTTGAAGCACTTATTGCTAGCTTACCTATCAGTAATAACCTGCAAGCCTCACCAAACAAAGAGGTTAATACTTTTCCAGAAACCAGAGTTACTCCTCTTAATAATCTACAAAGCCAACCACTACCTCTACCAAGCTGGCAAGGAACCTCCTCACAAATTAATCCTATTGCCCAAGGACAAATTAATCCTAATTTCCAAGCCCCAATTAATAATATGTTTAATCCTGTAGCAATACCAGGGCAAGTTCAAGGTATTCAACAGGTTACTACAAAAACCAAATCACCGTTATGGTTAAAACTCCTAACCATTGCTAGCAGTGTAGTAGCATTTATTTCCATTTCTTTTTCAATTTATCAAATATATTCGTATGGGAAAAAAATCTCTTACCTTGAGTCAGATATTTCTTATTACAATGGTCAATTGAGTACTGAGCGAGAAAAGGTTGCTAAATTAGAACAAGAGCTAGCTCAAGAAAAAGAATTAAGAGAAACATCCAACATAAGTAAAAGCCAAAAAGACATAGCAGCTATAATGGCAAAAGCTATTATTGGAACTAGAGAAATAAAAAAACTCAATGCTAAAGTAGATTCTATAAAGTTTTATGAAGGTAGCACAGAAGGCACATTAAAAGACTCTAGAGCCTACTCAAACACCTTTACTACTGCCAGTCGATTTGTATACTGGGAATTAAACCTCAGCCACCCTACTCGATCCTATAGAGATAGTTTTCAAATCCAACATGTTTGGTACAAAGACAATCAAGAATGGGCACGCGGTACATTAAATACTTTTCTTGAACCAACTTGGGGAACTAGCTATCACAATGATGGAAGAGGTTGGCCAGAATCCTATAAATGGTCTCCTGGCGATTATCGTGTAGAATTATTTGTAGATGCTGAAAAAATTACTTATGGAACTTTTACTATTACCCAATAAAAATAAGCAAAATTAAGCAAAATTAAGCAAAATAGTTAAATCTTTATGTGAGGAAAAGAATGTCCAGCAATAATTCAAAAAAATTTATTACTTGGTCATTAGATCGACCACTTGGGTTAAATTGGGTAGTATTCCAATTAGATGAGTCCATGACTGAACCCCCTGATCAAGGAATAATTCCTTCAGGGGAAGAACTTGGCAAGTATGCTACTTATGTAGAAGCAAGAGAAGCCCATCCTGATGCTCGTATCACCCACGATGCAGCAGAAGCAATTAAATACGGCAATATCTAGTAAGGTTATAGCGTTAGATTTGTTTAGTAAACCAACTTAACAGCCTTAGAGTTATTGAAAAATGCGATTAAAGAAGCAGATTATTAAGAAAATTAAACTTTTGTGCTTATGC
>JAHFUF010000426.1 GCA_023265235.1 Blastocatellia bacterium | reverse complement strand
GCTAATGTAATACCTTTTAGGAAGTTTTTGTCATTTTGTTTAAAAATTAATACTTCAGTAGCAATAGCTTTACGATTGCTTTTATGTGTACCTTTTCGAGCAGTAGCTTTAGCAATAACTTTGTCTCCTTGCCAAATCAATATTTCGTTTGTTTGTTCATCAAATTGAGCTTTATATTTTCCTTTTTTTACTTCTGTACCATTGATTATCATATCGCGAGTAAATTCTACTTTTTTGCCTTTTCCATCAGCAAAAACAAGTTGATTGGAAAATAAAAACATAGTTACTAAAACCATAATTAAACTTGCAAACTTTTTCATAAGTTCTCCTTTTTTCTGATCTATTTCTAATCTGTTTCTGATTTATTAACTTGATATTTAAATTAACTTTTTCAAGTTATTTAAGTTTGTTAACAAATATACAAATATAGTTAAAAACAAAACTTCTATTAAGCCCACCGCAGTGCTGGGTTAAAAAGCTCTGCGTCAATAAGACAAGTTGAGCACTTGTAGCCAGTTTTATCTAAAGTCTCTAAAACCAAATTTTTACAGCCTTCTTGATTACATTTCCTAGCAGAAACTCTACCAGTTAAAATCCTAGTCGGCTGTTGGGTTTGATTAATTACTATTGCTTGAGCTAATTCTGTTTTTTGGGTTTGAATAAAGGCAAGTACTTGTTTTATTACTTCTTCTTGGTGCAAAATTCGACGATGCCCTAAACCTTGAGTTGCTATCAATTCGGCTCTTGGCCAAGCTTTAACTAGTGCGGCTCCTTCAGATAAAAGAACATCTTTATCTTCTTGATCATGAATAACTAAGAGTGGTGTATTCAAAGACTTAACTAATGTAGGAATATCTAAGCTTTCCCAACTTCTGTGAAAATGTACACTCATTAGTGCAGCCATTAAGCTAGTTACCTGTGGGGAAACCTTAAGAAATTTAGCATACTTATACACATAATCACGAGGCTGAAGCGGCGGGGCAATATAAACCACCCAAGGTATTTGTTTGCCTTCAGTTAGCGTTAATGTAGTAGCAGCAGCACCTAAGGAATGTGCTATTACTCCTACTATTTGGTCTAATTGACCTACAGCCGCACTAATACTCTCGCTAAGATCCATCAAAGAAGCCTGATGTCCAGGAGAATCACCATGCCCAGGGGCATCATAAGTTACTACTCGATAACCTGCGGCTACTAGCGGAACAACAAATGATCCTAGTTGTGCGCCTCTGCCATTCCACCCATGAACTAATAATATTGTTGGCCCAGTTCCCCATGCCCAAGCAGCTAACTCTTTGCCTTGCCAATTAAAAGTAAACCTCTCTGTTGCATTTTGTAGTAACTTATACTCCCGTTCAGGTCGCTTGTATCGATGGGTGCGAAAAAATAACTCCATCCCTTGTTTTGCTGCCCAAGTTAGGGATATTTTTGACAAAATCTGAAACTTAGTACGAATTAATTTATGTTTAAGTGGAATAATAATTTGACGAACGTTCGTGCTATTTTTAATAAAATTAGTAGCTTTTTGAACAGTTTGAAACATAAAATTCACTCCTATTTGATTAGTGAGAGTTATGGATTAATGCCTTAAAAGCGTTTATGTAGCGAATGTTTGCCTGTGGGTCGTTAAGTAGACGGTGAAAGTGGTGATGACCTAACACAATAGCATAAAAATCATAAGCAAATTGTTGTGGATCTAGGTCTTTACGGAAATGGCCTTCTTCTACAGCAATTTGTGCCGCAGTAGCTATAGCATTGAGAAAATCTTTTTGACTACCCACTAAAAAATCCCTTACTATTCCCGGTTTATCATCTATTTCACTAGAGATGGAAATAAAAGGGCAACCACCTGGTAACATTTTTTCCCATTCAAAAAGATTTTTACTAATAGCGCGAACACGAGGTTCTCCTCTAGGTTCTTTCAAAGCAGGAACAATTACTTTTTCAATAAAAATATCTACTGCTGTTTGTAAAACAGCGATTTGCAGGTTTTCTAAAGAATTAAAATGTGCAAACAATCCACTTTTAGAAAGCCCTACTGTTTGAGCTAATTTACCGATACTTAACCCTTCTAGCCCTGCTTGGCTAACAATTGTTAAGGCTGCCATTAAAATTGTTGATTTAGTATCTTTACCTTTAGTCATAATAAAATAATGGTTAATAAATTAGCTTAAAATTAAAAGTTCTAGCTTTTAGTTTGATTTTTCTTTAGCTACCCTAAGCAAAACTAGAATAGTACGATCGTTCACATCTGTCAACAAAATTTTTATTGTTTTCCCGGTTTAATTTTTTTAGTGCTCGTTTTGTTTTTGACTCTCATTACTTACTGGATATCTTTAATGAAGGTTGAGCTTAAACTTGCTAATGTGATATAACTTTTGTTGAGTATTTATAATTAAACCCTCATATAAATATTAAATTTAGATATTACTTGGAGTTATAAATGATCTTGACACCAACAATTAATAAAGTTTTGCCTACTGCTGCACTGCCTGGCGGTGAGGTAATCTTGAGTTGTGAAAATTTTGACGCTTCTAATTTTCGTATCTGCAAAGCTTTATTTGGTAACACTCCAGGTCGTATTACTAGTGCTTCTACTAAACGTGTGATAGTAACGGTACCAGAGATTAAAAAACCAGTGGACTCTAACGCTAAACTCAAATTAATTGTAGGTGATATAGCAAGTAATACTGTAGACTTTAAGGTAGCAGAAAAACTAGCTGATAACCTTCACCCTGTTACTAATCCTGCATTTGACCCAGAAACAGGAAATATTTATGTAACTCTTTCTGGCTCTCGTGGGCAAAAAGTCCCTGTTTCAGTTTGGAAAATCTCACCATCTGGAGACACTAGCCCTTTTCTCTCTAACATAGTCAACCCTACAGGCATTGCTTTTGATAAAGATGGAACAATGTATGTTTCTAGTAGACATGATAGTAATGTCTACCGAATTTCGCCTTTTAAGGAAGCTGAGCCTTTTGTTAAAAACCTAGGTATTGCAACTGGAATTGCTTTTGACAAACTAGGAAACCTCTATGTTGGTGATAGACAAGGAACTATCTATCAAGTCAGTAATTTAGGCGAAGCACATTCTTTTGCTACACTCGAACCTAGTGTTTCGGCTTATCATCTGGCTTTTGGCTTAGATGATTATCTTTATGTGACTGGCCCTACTGCTTCTAGCTATGAAAGTGTTATGCGTATTAGTCCTAGTGGTCAAGTTTCAACCTTTTACACTGGTTTAGGTAGACCTCAAGGGCTTGCCTTTGATAATAATGGCAATCTTTATGTAGTAGCAAGCCTATATGGACATAGAGGAATAGTAAAAATAACTGCAAATAAAGAAGTAGAATTGTTTATTTCTGGCAAATCCCTAGTTGGGTTAGCCTTTGACGATATAGGAAATGTAATTGTTGCAAGTACACATGAAATACATCGTGTTTCACTAGGAATTAAAGGTGCACTGTCTACTAATTGGTCTTAAGATTTGTCCTAAGCTAACTAACCTAATATTAAATAAAGCCTTTCTATCAAATATCATTTTAGCTGCTTACAAATAATATTCTTTATAGCCTAAGTATTTGTCTTGTTTTGAAATTGCCTAAACTTATGACGATTGACACTCTAAAAGCTGCGTGCTAACTTGGCAACAGAGCATTTTTTATGGGAGTAGCTCATGGATATCAATATTGGCGATATGATTCTTTCTTTTGTTGTATTCTTTTTTTCTCTAACCTTACATGAAGTAGGCCATGCTTGGACTTCAGAAAAGTTTGGTGATGATACTGCACGTTATTTAGGAAGAATTTCTCTTAACCCACTGGTTCATATAGACCCTATAGGCACAGTTCTTATGCCTCTACTTGGAGCAATCAGCGGTTTGCCAGTAATTGGTTGGGCAAAACCTGTTCCTGTTAATCCTTTGCTTTGGCGAGACAAAACTGTAGCTAATATTGCTGTTTCTGCTGCTGGGCCTTTGGCTAACATTTTAATTGCGCTGGTTTCCTTAGGGCTAGTAAAAATTCTAATTGCCCAAGGAATATTTGTTTATACAGGTGGGCTTTACTTTGTAGCTGTAGACCAAAGCCCTCTATTAGAAGCACTACAAAAATTACTCTATTTTTCAATTCGTTGTAATATTGCTTTAGCTGTTTTTAATATGATTCCTATTCCACCTTTGGATGGAAGCCATATTCTTTCTAGTGTCCTAAGTATTATTGCTCCTCCGTTAATGGAAACTTATGAAAATTTAAGGCAATATGGTTCAATGTTATTAATTGTATTTGTTGTTATTAACAATAACTTCCCTATTCTTGGGTATTTGTGTTTACCTGCTTTGATTTTAGTGGATATGTTTTTAAGACTTTGAGAAGTTTTGATAAGCAAACAAAGGTTCAAATGGTTTTGTTAGAAAACCAATCTGAAATATCAACTAAAAACACTTACAAAGTTAAACTAGAGGTTTTTGAAGGGCCTCTAGATTTGTTGCTTTATTTAATAAAAAAAGATGAAATTGATATTTATGATATCCCTATAGCTCATATCACAAAAGAATACTTAGGCTATATAAAAGTAATGCAGGAGTTAGATATAGATATAGCAGGCGAGTTTTTAGTAATGGCAGCAACTTTGATTCATATTAAATCAAAAATGCTTCTTCCTGTTTCTACAATTGAAAAGAATGAACTTGAAGTATTTGAAGACCCTCGTCAAGAGTTAATAAATAGACTTTTAGAACATAAAAAATTCAAATCCGCAGCAGAAATACTTTGGTCGCGTGCTGAAGTTGAACAAGCTGTTTTTATTCGCGCTCCAATAGAAAGTGATAAAGAAAACCCTGAAGTCGCTGCTACTGTATTTGACCTAGTATCTGTCTTTAAGAAATTACTAGAACGTAGAAAAGAAGAAATCGAAGTAGAAATTATTAATGATAAACTTACTTTAGCTGAAAAAATCAAAGAAATAAAAACTTTACTTATTCTAAAAGAAGAAATTAATGTAAACTTGCTTTTTGATAAGGCTAAATCTCGTACAGAAGTTGTTATCATTTTTCTAGCTGTACTTGAATTAGTAAAAGAGTCCATTATAGGATTGGTACAAACAGAAACGTTTGGAGAAATTATTGCTACTAGAAGAGATAGAAGACATATCAGTAAAGCCTATGACCCGCTCGCAAATCAAGCCTATACTTGAAGCTTTAATTTTTGTT
>JAHFUF010000023.1 GCA_023265235.1 Blastocatellia bacterium | reverse complement strand
TAGATCCAAGCTATCCAATTGAGCGTTTGGCTTTTATGGTTGAAGATTCCAATCTCTCTATCTTAATAATAGAAAACAAGTTAACAGAGTTATTTTGTACTAATGTAGCTAAAATATTACTTAACAAAGAGTTAGATGGTGAGCTAAAAGAATTTGAGCAAGAAAGTAGTGTCAATATATTTAATAAAGGTTTATCAGATAATTTGGCTTATATAATTTATACATCAGGCTCAACAGGTAGGCCAAAAGGAGTAATGATTACTCATCGCAATGCTGTGATGATGATTGAATGGTCAAAAACAGTATTTTTAGTAGAATATCTAAGCGCAGTACTAGTATCAACATCAATATGTTTTGATCTATCAATATATGAAATTTTTGTTACACTGGCAGTAGGAGGTAAATTAATATTAGCCCAAAATGCTTTAGAGTTACCTTTTATACCAGCAGCCAACAAAGTTAAATTAGTCAATACTGTTCCTTCAGTAATGGCAGAGTTGATAAAGAGCAATGGTTTGCCTAATTCAGTACAAGTAGTAAATCTAGCAGGAGAAGCATTGCGGAATACTTTAGCTCAGGATATTTATAAACAAACAAATGTAAGAGAAGTATGGAATCTTTATGGGCCTTCTGAAGATACAACTTATTCAACTTTTTATTTGGTAAAACAAGGTGCAAAGATTGAACCATTAATAGGGCGCCCAATAACCAACACACAAATCTATATACTAGACTCAAATTGGCAAATAGTACCAATAGGATTAATAGGAGAAATATATATATCAGGGGATGGTTTAGCACGTGGTTATCTAAATAAACCTGACTTAACAGCAGAAAAGTTTTTACCAAACCCATTTAGTAGTAACCCTAGTAGGATGTATCGTACAGGGGATCTAGGGCGTTATTTACCAGATGGGAATATAGAGTTTTTAGGAAGAATAGACAATCAGGTAAAGGTAAGAGGCTATAGGATAGAACTGGGAGAAATAGAGTCAGTACTAGAAAAGCACCCAATAATTAATCAAACAGTTGTAAGTGTTGAAGAAGAAGGGAATAATAAACAGCTAGTAGCTTATTTAATATTAGAAAAAGAAAAAACTCTAACTGTAGATGAATTAAGGGCTTACTTAAAAGAGAAATTACCAGAATATATGATTCCATCTAGTTATATAGTGATGGACAGTTTTCCTCTAACACCAAATGGGAAAATAAATAGAAAAGCTTTATCTGATAGTAAACATAATAAGTTAGACGTGTCAGATAATTTCGTTGCTCCCCGTAACCCTATTGAGGAAATATTAGCTGGAATTTGGTGTGAAGTTTTACATCTAGAAAGAGTCAGTATTAATGATAGTTTTTTTGAATTAGGAGGACATTCACTTTTGGCAATTCAATTAGTACTCAGAATACAAAAAAATTTTCAAATAAATATTACTTTACGAAAAATTTTTCAATACTCAACAATAGCTGAGCTAGCTAAAGAAATATTATTACATCAACAAGATATAATAGTATTATTGCCTGTAATTGATACAGATATTTCTGACTCACTACCGCTTTGTTATGCTCAAATACCGTTTTGGTTTTCCTATTTATTACGCCCACAAAACTCTTCATCTTTGATAAAGTTTAGCTATTATCTTAAAGGAAAGCTTAATACTATTGCCTTAGAAAAAAGCATTAGTCAAGTAGTAGAGCGCCATAGTGCATTTAGAATAAAGGTTACTACAGTAAAAGGTAAGGCTTTTCAGCAGGTAATACCAAAATTGATACTATCTTTACCTGTAATAAACCTAACTCATTTGTCTGATAATGAAAAGCAGTTAAATATTGAACAGTTGATTAAAGAAGAGCAAAAACCTATTAATTTAACAAAAGATCCTTTAATAAGGGTCAAGTTGATTCAAGTTGAAACAGAGCTATACCTCTTTTTACTTAATATTCATCATATAATATTTGATGGCTGGTCAACTACAATACTTTTCAAAGAGTTAGCTCTTTTTTATGAGGCTTATGCTAGTGAAAAAGAACCCCCTTTAATGAAAAAGCCTGTCCAATATATTAATTTTGTAGACTGGCAAAATCGATTATTACAAAGTGATTTAGTAAAGTCTCAATTAAGTTACTGGAAGGAAAAACTAGCAGGTGACTTAACAAATGCCCAATTGCCAACTAAAAAGCTTAAGCCTAAGTTAATAAGCAAAAAAGGTGCGATAAACAGTTTAGTTTTACCAAAAGAATTAAACCAAAGTTTAATAGAGCTAGGCCAAAAAGAAAATGTAACTATGTTTATGATTTTAGTAACTGCTTTTAAGAGTTTAATTTATAGTTATACTAAACAAGATGATGTATTACTTATTACTTATATAGCTAATCGTTCTAGACTAGAGTTTGAAGATACTATTGGGCTATTTGTTAATGGTTTACCTTTACGTACATATCTTTCTAGTAACACAACTTTCTTAGAGCTATTACATAAAGTGAAAGAAACGGTTTTAGGAGCATATAGTAATAGTGACATCCCTAGTCAAAAACTTATTGAGGAATTTGCACCTAAGAATATTCATATTATTCATAAGATACCTCATTTTAATTATCATAGTTTGCATAAAGAGTCTTTTTCACTGTTTAATATTAATGTTGAGCCATTATTATCAAACACTGTTGAACTTCAGATGTTGGACATTATCTTACATGCTATAGAAACTGATGAAGGATTAGAATTATTATTTAAATATAACCTGGACGTATTTGATGAAGCATTTATTAAAGAATTACTTAACCAGTTAGTAGAGATTTTAGTTAAGGCTGTAAATTAATAGTAAATAAGGTTTTAACGGTTTGTGTTGCTGGGGGTTTTTTGTTTAAGTTTGTTTTTGCGACGATTAGCCATAGCAATACTTTCGTCTAAATAACTATCTTTTGTCTGGGGTTTTTGAGTTAAATTATTACCTTGTTGACTAATTAATTTTGCTAAAGTTGCAATTGTAGGTTTTTCAAAAAAAGCTAGTATTGGGACTTCAAAATTAAACTCTTTACTTAAATGAGAAGCAATTTGAGCCGCCAAAAAAGAATGTCCTCCTAAGTCAAAAAAATTATCATTAATCCCTATTTCTTTTAATCTTAAGGCTTCTAACCAAATTTGTGCAACTCTTTTTTCTACTTCACTTTGTGGTGCTAAAAATTCTGTTGAGATATTTGGACGTGTAATTTTTTGAGCTTGAATTGTTGCTAAAATTTCTTCAGGAGTAGAGAAGTTATTTGCTATATCTAGTAATAAATGTGAATTTGTTAACACTTTTTCATTATTAAAAGTAACTTTTTCTTCAGTTTTATTTAATGTTTCTATAGGGTTATAAGCAAGATTATAAATAAAATCTGTTGGGACTCTAAAGAGGATATTTTCTCTAAGCTCCTGTTTATACTGAGCTATAGCAGTAAAAAGAAATTCTTTTGCTGGTTTGTTTTTGCTGGTTTCACGATAAACAATATCAACATAACTTAGTTGGTTTAGAGTCGCAACCTCTCCAAGTTTTGCTGCCATTATATATTCAACTCCTCGGCCAAGGGCGCGACAGCTAAGTAAAAAACTATCTACTTGTAATACTTCTTTGCCAAGCTCAACAATAATTACTCCTACTAAACCATAATCACCAAAACGGTCTTTGGCTTCCACTACTAAAATTTGAAAATCTCTTTGTTTAGAGAGCTTTTCAATCTCAGTATCATTTCTAATAATAGCTGTAAGGTTAAATTGATTTGTGCGTTGGGTAAGCTGAGCTACTCTACTTACTTGCTCAGGTTTCATAGGGTCGATAGCTACATGTAGGTTTAATTGTGCCAAAAATTCTTTTAGTGATGTTGTTTGTTGTGAAAGCAATTCTCTGGCTAAGTGTTCTTTATAAAAGGTTGAGCGACGTTTATCTTCGCTAGTGAGCTTTAAGTGATCAAAGTCCCAAATATGATTAAAAAAAATAGAGATTTTATTTATATCTAATAGTAAAGTAAGCACTTCAGGGTATAATGATTTTATTTGAGCACATTCTAATGAACTATCATCAATAAAAATAAAGCTATCTAACCCTAATTTTAACTCTTGAGCTAGTGAATATATATTTTCACTCTTATGTTGCCAGTTAATTCGCCAGGCTACGATATGTTCAAGTTTAAGAACCATTTCTGGGTGTTTGTTAAATACTTCTAAGACATCTTCTTCGTTATTTTTGCTACAAAGACAAATTAGCATTCCTTGATGATATTGTGATAACACAAAACGTTGCAATGCTTTATAAGGGTTGTTAATTTTTACACCTAATGTTCCATCTTCGCCGCATACACCTTGCCATAAGGTTTGGTCGCAATCTAGGACAATAACTTTTCGTGGCTTACTTTTAATTTTATATATTCTACGAGATAGCATTGTTCCTAGGGCAGTAAAAAAAAGAGGTGAGTAAGGAATATGTCCTACTTTATCACTTTGTTGGTCATAATAGTCTATTACAGGGTAATAATTATTTATTTCTTGAGGTGTAACTAAATATACACCATTAATATTTTGAAGTTTTTCTAAAATTAAGCTCTGCATTTTTGCCAAAAACGGTTGTGTTTGCAAAGACTTAAGATTACTAGGTGAAGAAGGACATAAAACAAACAAATAGGGCAAAGCACTTTTTTGTACAGTTAAAGTCAATATTTCCAATAAGCTACATAAATTACCTTCTATTCCTATGGTTACGGCTGGATTAGACCAATCATTAGAATATTCTTGACTTGCTTGATATAGGTCTTCAATACGTACCAACAATATATTATTACTAATTAAACTATTTTTATCGATTAGTTGTTGAAAAATTTGATTATAAGGAACAAATTCAACTTTTGCTGATATATCAAGTTTTTTCATCCAAAAATCTAATGTTGCTGCAATGGGTTGAGCCGTGAAAGTAGCAGCAACTACTATATTTTCTGTTAGTTGCGGGTTTTGCTGAATAGCTAAGCTATCTCTACTTGTTTTCGCTAAGTTACTAATATTTTCTGTGGAGACATTTGACGCTTTTTTGCTTAATAACAAAGCTAGTAATGCTTGTTTATCAGCAGAGAGTTGATTTACTTGCTCAATACGGTTTTCTATTACACTATTGGTTTGATTGGTTTGATTGGCTTGATGAGTAGCAAGCGTTTTTTCAATTATTTCACAAACATTAGTATTACTATGAGCATTTTGTAGCTTCCTAAGCTCTTGGCAACGGCTTGTAACACTATCAGAAGAAAGAAGATATTGTAAGGCTTGAGCTATTTCATCAGTTTGCCAATGTGGAGCAGAAAGATATTTTGCTCCGCCAAGTTTTTCTAGTCTTGTTGCAGTGTCAGGTCTTTCTGCTCCAAAGGCTAAAGCTAATTGTGGGATACCTGCATCAATAGCACGGGCTAAAATAGCCGTTCCTCCATGATGAATTACAGCTTTTACACGATACATCAACTTAGCAAATGGTAGATACTTAAAATGATAAACCCTTTCGGGTAAACTATTTGGCACAAATTCATCATATGGTGTGACTACAATAGCGCGATAACCTAGCTTTTGACAGGCAGCAATAGAAGAGGAATAAAATTTATCACTTAAAAATTTACCTGTACCAGCATTAATAAGAATAGGTTTATCTTTGTCATTAGATAAAATACGCTCTACTTCCTCTGGTATTGTCCCACCTTCAGCAAACTCATCTATCAAAAACCCTATAGGATTAACTTTTACTGGCCAACTTTCCTCAGGAGTCGCAAACCATTCTGGCCAAGACATAATATTATTATGCGAATATTTTAGCCAAGTTTCCCAATCTGAAACGGCGGTTAAGCCAACTTGCTTACGTAAGCTATTTATATTGCTAGCCAAACTACTTTCACATATTTCTGCTAAAATAGGAATTGTTACTACACTAGCAGCATGTAAAAATAGTTGCACTAAAGGGATATTTAGCTTTTCTGAAGCTAACACCGCTCCTAGTGCAGATAAATGTCTAGTAACTATTATGGTTTGGCTAGGAATAAATTTTGACTTAACTATTTCATAATCAGAAATAACGCTACTTAGGATGTTTCGCTCAAAAAAGGTAGATATTCCAGTAGGATTATTTAACAGGTGTCCATCTTCAATAAGTTGATTAAATTGTTCTTTGGTATCTAATGCAACAAACTCTAAACCTGCTTCTTTTGCTAAATCAGAATAAAAACTATTTGTAAGTAAAACAACTTTATGGCCACGATTTCGTAGTGCTCTTGCTATTGCTACACAACCAATGATATCTCCTCTAGTGCCACGAGTTATTAATAATACATTAGCCATAATTTTGTAATTTATTGATTCTAATTGATTTTAAAGAATGGCAGACACCCTATGTGCGCCAGGTTAACACTAACACATTATGTTTCAATGAGTTAGTTCTTAAGTCACGAAGTGACGAAATAATTGTAGCCCAGTGCGTAAGTGCTGGGTATAGTAATAGTGCTCAACAGAGCCACAAAGTGGCGAAAGAATAGTCTTATAAATACCTAATCTTGTTATTTGTTCTTTCGCCGCTATGCGGCTTTGACTAGGACAAACCCTATATCTAGGGCTTACGCCCTAGGCTACAATTCTTACGCTACTTCGTAGCTAAGAGTTTACTATTTTGCTCATTATAAAGATCTTGTTGCCTAACCTGGCGCACATGAGGTCTGCCCCTACTAGGCGCTTTTATTTTAGAAGTTTTTTTATTTCTTCTTCTGATAAATTATTAACTGTTTCTAACATGGTTTGGAAATCTGCTTCTGCTATTTGTTCAATCAAATGACGTTGTACAATTTCTGCTAGTTTAACAATACTCATTTCATTTGATAAACTTACAGATAAATTAGTTTTAAAATTTTCTGTAAGTTTAGGTAAAAATGTTTTTTCCCAATAGGGCTGACTCATTATTTCTGTCAAACTACTATTAATGTTTAAGTGGTTTAACCCCAGAGAATTAGAGCAAATTTGAGCAATTTTTCTTTCTATTGGATTAGAGGTGTTAGGAGTTATGTTGACTTCTTTCAACTCACTAATAGCTAACTTATTTAGTTTACCTGTATTTAACTTAATATCAAAGTTGCTAAGCTTAGTCTCTGGATGTTCTATAACTTGTTCTAATATATTAATATAGTTGGTTACTAGTAAATTTATTGTTTCAACGTCAAATATACTAGTGTTGTAGCCTAAAGAACCATGTAGCCTATTCTGTCCTTCAAAAAGAGTCATAAACAAATCACAATCAGCCATAGGAGTTTTTATATCAGCTATTGTTAGGCTTAGGTCTTTAGTCTCTATTTTTTCTGTTAAGCCACTAAGTAAACCAAACATAGTTTGAAACAGTGGCTTATAACCCATACCTTTTTCTCTACTAGCAGATACTATTTTAGCAAAAGGAACCTCTTCATTAGCATATGCAATTAAACTTGCTTCTCGTACTTCCCAAAGGACTTGTTGGCAATTTAACTCTTCTGATAAAAGTGTACGTATGGGAATAGGGTAGGCCAATAACCCTATTAAATTCTTTACTTCTGGGTAAAATCTTCCTGAGACTGGTACACCTACCACAATATCTTTTTGCCCAGATAAAGAGTAAAGCAAGATCTTAAATCCAGCTAAAAGCACCATAAATGCTGTAGCATTTTGTTCGCTACAAAATGACTTTAGATTAGCAATTAATTTTGTTGGTAAGTCAAAAGCATAATAGCTTAAAGGAGAAGCCTTCTTATCTTCTGTAGGCCATAAAAGAGAAGTTTGTGATAGGTATTTTTGCCAGTGCTGTATCTTATCTGCCCAATATTCTTCTTTTTGTTCTCTTTGCCAATAAGTAAAATCTGAGTATTGTAAAAAAGGCTCGCTTAAAGGACTTCGTTCTTGATCTAAATAAGTTTGGTAAATAGTAGCTAATTCTTTAACTAATATTCCTATTGACCATCCATCTGAAATAATATGGTGTGTAGTCAATATCAAACGATATTGTGTTTCGTCTAATTTAACTAATAAAACCCGTAATAGTGGAGCCTTGGTTAGTTCAAACCTTTGCTGTAGCTCCTGATCAAAAAGCATATTTAGTTTATTAACTTTTTCTGACTCACTCTCTAGGCTTAAATCAACCAAAGGTAAATCTAGGCTAACTTCTTTAGCAATTATTTGAACAGGTTCTTTAGCTAAATCCTTAAATACTGTTTGTAGGCTGTTGTGTCGAGCGATAACATCATTAATTGCAGACTTAAGCAAAGATAGGTCTACTTTTCCAGTAAAATTAATCATTGCAGAAATATTGTTTAGCTTAGCATTACCAAATTGTTCTAAGAACCAAAACCTTTGTTGTTCATAAGATAGAGGTGCTTGAGCTAGGTTTCGAGGGATAATTTTAGCCCTGTTAACTAAATTTGTTTCTTTTAATATTTGATTAAGAATTTTTCCAGATAAATGTTCAAGGCTAATAGATTGGAAAAATAATTCTAGAGGTAAGTCTACTTCTAAATCCAAAGCTATCTGTTCTTTTATGGTAGCAATCATTACAGAGTCTAGACCTAAACTACTAATAGGCTGATCAATTGGTAAGCAGTCAATCTCTATTTTTAAAAGGCTAGACAATTGAGCTTGTAAATATTGTTCTACTATTTTAATACCTTGATTATCTTTAGTATTTAAGAGTACATCTCTAGTTAAAGATGTTATGTTTTGGGTTTTAGACTTAGCTGTTTTTACAGAAATATTTTGTTTTAAGACCTCTAAAATGCCTTCCTGAAAGGCACTTCGGCAAGCATAACGCTGTATTTTTCCACTAGAGGTTTTGTATATTGTGCCAGATTTTATCAAAATAATTGCATGAGGGCGCACATTATGAGCTTTAGTGACACTACTTCGAATAGTGCTAATAATTTCCTCAAAAATTTTTTCTAAAACCTCTGCCTCTGACATTGAAGGGTCTTTTGTGGCAAGGCTTGCTTGATATTGACGTTTATCAACCTCGGCAACTACTACTAATTCTTCTTGATCTTCGGTTTCAATGGAAAAAGCTGCTGAACAACCTGGTCTTAAAAAGGGGTGACTATTTTCTACAATTAATTCAATATCTTGTGGATAGTGATTACGGCCACGAATAATAATTAAATCCTTAGAGCGACCAGTAATAAAGAGTTCTCCTTGGTGAAAAAAGCCTAAGTCACCTGTGCGTAAAAATGGGCCTTCTCCAGTTTGAGTGTATGCTTGAAAAGTCTTTTTTGATACTTCTGAGTTTTGCCAATACCCTTGAGCAACACTAGGCCCTTTTACCCAAATTTCTCCTATTTCATCTTCAGGTAACGCCTTTAATGTACTAGGGTTAACCACTAGTATTTGTTGGTCTATAACAGAATTACCTGAAGATACTAAAACCTGTTCATCACCATCTAGGCTTGGTAATATCTGATTATTTTTAAGTGCTTTAGCACTAAAAGAAAAATGTTTTGTTAGTTTACCTTTTTTACCACCAGAGGCAATTAATGTTGCTTCGGCTAGACCATAACAAGTATAAAACGCTTCTCGACGAAAACCACACTCAGCAAAAGCATTAGCAAATCGTTCCATAGTTTGCCAGTGAATCGGTTCAGCCCCATTAAAAGCTAAATCCCAACTACTTAAATCTAATCCTGCTTTTTGCTCAGCCGTGATTTTGCGTGTACATAGCTCATAGGCAAAGTTTGGCCCACCACTAGTCGTGGCTTTGGTATTAGAAATAGCTTGTAACCAGCATAAAGGTTTTTGTAAAAAAGTAAGAGGAGACAATAAAGTTACTGGAAAACCACTATAAAGAGGTTGTATTAACCCTCCTACTAAACCCATGTCGTGATAAAGAGGTAGCCAAATTACTCCACGACTGTTAGAACTATGTTCAAAACAATGATAAATGGCTGATAAGTTATGTAAAATGTTTCCATGACTTACCATAACCCCTTTAGGACTAGAAGTTGAACCAGAAGTATATTGTAGAAGCGCGATAGTGCTAGGTGATAATGCAGGCTTTTTCCATTCCTCAACATCTACATTCATAGGTTTGTCTGTAGCAACCCACTTTACAGATTTAAATTGAGGTTCTTGGCCAAAAATATATTCAGCCATAGATAGAATTTCTGAAGTAGTTAAAACAACTTTTGGCTGAGAATCTTCCACAATAGATAATAATTTTGGTAAGCTTCGCTCTAATCTAGCTGGATCAGGAGGGTAAACAGCAACAGCAATTATGCCGCTATACATACAGCCAAAAAAAGCTGCTGCAAACTCTAAGCCTGGCGGATAGAGTAAAATAGCTCGTTGTCCTTTAGTAAAAAACTTGTTTAATGTTACTGCAATAGCACGAGCTTGGAAGTCTAGTTCTTGATAAGTTAAATGTGTACTTAGTTTGTGACCATCTTTTAGAAAAGTATAAACACGCTCTTCTGCTTTACGTTCCACACGATAGCGTAATACATCAACTAGTGAATCAAATTTCAACATTTAAATTACCCCATATTTAAGTATTAGCCAATTTATTAGTTAAGGTAACAAAAACATCTTCTAAAGAGGGGGCAAGAGGATTAACTATGATTTGTCCCATTCGAGCATCTACCAAATCAGTCAAAAGCTTTTCTTGTGGAAAAGCAATATCCATTAAAACATGTATTGCCTGTCCAAAAATAGTATATTCCATTATGTAAGGTAGACTGCTAATTAATTCATAAGCAGCCGTTGGTGATTCAGCAATAACTTGTAACCGTACAGTTCCTGGGGGGCAAATGTCTGGTAAGATTTTTAATTCTGATGGTGTTCCAAACGCAATTAGTTTGGAAAGATAAATATAGGCGACTCTTGTACATCGCTCGGCTTCATCCATATAATGTGTAGTAACAAAAAAGGTTATTCCTTGACCAGAAAGTTTAGCTAATAAATTCCAAATACTGCGACGTGCAACAGGATCAATCCCAGCCGTAGGCTCGTCTAAAAATACTACTTCTGGTTCATGTAAAATCGCACATCCAAGTGCTAATCTTTGTTTCCATCCTCCAGAGAGTCTTTTTGTGTAAATGCCAAGGTAGTTTTTTAACTCTAATAAAGCAATAACTTGTTCTTTACGTTGCTTAAGATAATTACCTTCTAATCCATAAACTCGTGCATAAAAATTCAGGTTCTCCATAGCTGTAAGGTCGTCATAAAGGCTAAACTTTTGTGACATATAACCAATACGTTCCTTGATTTTATCTGAATCTTTTCGTACATCTAGCTCAAATATAGTAGCTTTTCCTGAGTGTGGAGTGATTAAGCCGCACAGAGCTTTTATTAAAGTAGTTTTCCCGGAACCATTAGGGCCCAAAAACCCAAATATATCACCTTTTCTTACATAAAAGCTTAATTCTTTTACAGCCGCAAAATCACCATATTTTATTGTTAGATTATTGACAATAATAGTTGACCACATTAATTATTAACCTTAAATTTAATTTCTGCTGTCATTCCTGGTTTTAACAAACCATCTTTATTTTTAATCCCAACTTTAATAGCAAAAACTTGATATTCGCGTTGCTCTCTTGTTTGAACATTACGAGGGAGGAATTCACCTTTGCCTGCAATTTGCTTTATATAACCAGGAAAATTTTTTCCTGGAAAAGTGTCTATATGTATATCTACAGGCTGTCCAATTTTTAAGTATCCTAATTTTGGTTCAGGGACATAAATCCGTACAAAAACTTGCTCTGGATCCAAGAGCTTAATTACAGGTTTATTAGGAGTAACAATATCTCCAATATTAACATTAATTAAGTCTATTATCCCATCCACAGATGCTCTTATTAATCCTTCTTGAATCTGTAGATCTGTTTGTTCAATAGAAACATTAGTTTCGTCCAAACGAGCTTTCATTTCTTGAATTTCTTCTTTACGAGTGCCTGCTTGGAGTAACTTAACCTTAGCTTGAGCTTGTTTATAATTTTCATCTGCAAACTCTATGTCTTCAACTCGATTGCCAGCTTCTAATAATTTAAGCTTTTGTTCTAGTACTTCTACCTGATTAGCCGCAGCACTAGCTTTTGTTTCTGTTTCTTCGTAAACCTGTTTTGAGGTTAAACCATTTTTGTAAAGTTCCTTAAACCTCTCTAAAGTAGCCTTAGCACTCGCTAGCGTTACTTTAGCTGTGGATAGCTCTATTTTAGCTTGAGAAATTTCTTCTGGACGATTACCACTACGCATAGCTTTTAAGGCTGCTAATTGTTTACGCGTTTCTGCTTCTGCTTGGCTTATTTCCTCTGGTCTTGTTCCTGCTTTTAGTTTAGCCAAATTTGCTTGTCCTTGAGCAATTTTTGTTTCTAGTAAACGTTTTTGTAAAACTAAGTCTGCTACATCTAACTCTATAAGTGGTTGACCAGTTTTGACCGTATCTCCTTCTTCTACTAAAAGTTTTTGAACTCGTCCTCCTACTTTAGAACCTACAACTATTTCTTGCGTTTCCATTAAACCAGAAAAAACTAGATCCTCTTGCTTAGCAGTAAATGTAGGTAGATAAATTATACCTAGACTAATCAAAGCAATTAAGCTAATACCTAAAAGAACTCCTAATGCAACTCTTTTAATGCTTCTGTTTGTTGTTGTAATTATAGGATCTGCCTTAAAAACTTGATTACGCCCAACTTGCTTAGCTTTATATAAAGCTTCATCAGCACGATTAACTAAGTCATCTACTGTCGTACCACAAATAGGGAACTGCACTAGGCCAATACTAGTAGTTACCATTTGTGGGCATCCTAGAGCAGAAAAGTCACTGTCCTCAACTTCCTGCCTTAATTTTTCCCCAATATTAGCCGCAGCATCTAAATCTATTTCTGGCATTAAAACCAAAAACTGTTTAGAAGTAAAACGAGCAATAGTGTAAGAATTACCTAAGCTTTCATTGATTATTTGCCCGATAGCTTTTAGTATATCGTCGCCTACTTTACGGCCATAAGTCTCATTTAAGGTTTGTAAAAAATCTATTTCTGCTAAAAATAAGGAAAACACACTGTTGTTTTGGCTGCAAATAGACAAAAGCTTTTCTATCTGCTGACGTGTATAATTGTGATTCCATAAACCTGTTAACTCATCTCTAGTTACTTGTTGATAGAGCTTTTCATGGTATTTTAGGTCTTCTTGATCTTTTACTTCAAATTTTAATATTGTGTTACCTATTTGTAACTTGTCACCAGTATTTAACCTAGTTTCTTCTGTTAGGAGTTTATTATTAAGAATACTCCCATTTTTACTCCCTAAATCAATAGCAGCTATATAAACTTCTTTAGAGTTAGGCTGGTTTTGTTGAAGTAGTACCACATGACGGCGTGAAGCTTTAATATCATCTAATTGTATGTCTGCTATTTCTTCATTGTTACCATCACTGCTTTTACGGCCAATAACTGTTTGTGTTTTTGATAGCTGATAAAGTTGGCCAAAATTATTTCCCTCTACCACAGTTAAAGTAAAATATACTTGAGAACTGTCTTTTTCCTTTAGAGAAAAAAGAGGGCGGTCTGCTACTACTGTTAGGTTAATGTCGTTGTCTGTAGGAAATTTATCGTCTTCCATATCGCTCCAGTGCGAAAAACAATAACTTTTTCTTAAAAAGTATTGTAATTTTTTCTGAAATAATAATCTAAAATAGAACTATTTTGTAGATATTTGTCAGCATACTAATTATAGTAGTGCATTTTATTTATTTTCTCGCTTTATTCAGCCATAGAATTTGGTTATTTCCAATAATGTCTAGTTGAAAAAATCTATTTAATAGTTTATTATCTGGCAAATTAAACATATTTTGCACCCGTAGCTTAATGGATAGAGCACTGGACTTCGGATCCAACGGTTGGGGGTTCGAGTCCCTCCGGGTGCGTTAGTGTTTTCAATAATTTACAGGTTTCTATTACATAAGTAATTTCCACACTAGGACATATTCAATACTGATCTTGGCAAATGAGTTTGTTAAGATCAGTATTTTCCAAAAAGATTACTAGATTAAAAAAGATTATAATGCGTCTGTTTGAGTAGATGGTTGTAATTGAGTGCAGTCAAGAAAAATGTGGTAAATCATCACTGTACTATTGTGCTCCCGGCTATGTTCGCTAACCCACTCATCACACAAAAAATCTATAACTAGTTCTTTACGTAAACTATTTATAACTCGCAAACTGTTAGATATATCTTCCCTAAAATTGTTACTTAGTTGTGTTTGCCAGTAAACAGCATTTTTGTTTTGGATGTACGCTATCATTCCAGCTTCTGGGTACTGAGAAGCATATTTGCCGGTTACAAATCGTTGTAATCCTTCTGAATTAGTATATTTCCCTATTGGGTGGCTTCCTGTGAACAAGCGTTTGGCTTCAAATACATATTTTAGACGGGGCCTATCTAAACTACTCTCAAATACAAGATCTAACCTTCTTCTTGATTTCCCTGTTAAATTATCGCCAGGAATAGGTTTATCTTCACTTAGAAAATAGCGGTTAAATTTCTCTGGGGTTTGCGGACTATCAAATCTTTCCTCTATTGCTTCTGCTATAAACCCTGTAATTTCAGTTTCTTCTTGTTGAGAGGTAATCTTACTTCTAGCATCTTCATAACCCCAAGCTAATAGCTGATGTACATCTCTACGAAAAGCCAAGCTATAAGAAGATGATAAGTTTGGTGGTGAAGAGGAAGGGGTTTGATTCATTAACTAGCTACCTCACTACTTACACTATTTGTAAGTACTTCTGCAATTATGTCATCTGAATCTTTTAAAGCTTGTGATCTTGTCCAATTAATTAGCTGGGGTGATCTAAATATGTATACTATAGATTCTTTTACTATAAGTAAGCTACGTTGAATGTAGATCCATTGGCTAAATTTTTGCTTTAGTTTTTCGGAAATTTCCTGAAATTTTGTACTATCTTGATTTATTTGAGCTATAGAAATATCCATAGCCATTTTTGAATAAAGGATTTCTACAGTACAAATGATCAAATGTTTAGAGTACCAAATGAAAATTTTATGATGTGTTTCTTTATCTCCAATAAAATCATCTAACTCAGCTCTAAGACATTCCCCATAGACCAGCAAATCCATTTCTGATGGCATTTTAGTAGCTGGTGTAACGGCTCTATTTCCTGTGTTTAGAGTTAATTTGATATTTATAAAATCATTAGCCAAAATAGATAAACTCTTAGGCAACATCAAAATAGATTCAATTTTCTTATCTAAGATCATTTGCAACTCAGATCTAGAATAAGTGCCAGATATTTCCATTTCTGCTAACTGCTGTTGAAGATTTGCTAGTTCTTTTATTTGCGCTTCAGTAAACTTAGGAATAGGAATATTCTTTATATCTTTAGGGTTAATCTTACTCCGACTAACTCCCCAACTAGCACTATAAAAAAATAAATAGTAGCGAACGATGTTAGAACTTAGAAAGACAGATAAGGCACGTAATAAATCTTCTTCCTCTTTATTAGCAGATATTCCTATTTGAGAATCAGGAATTATAAAATCCTGCTCACTAAAAATACAATATTCTGGGTTAACTATTACATGTGGAGAACGAATAATAGTTAAACCTTCTTTACCTGAGCGTTTTCTTACGTAACTTTTTTCTTGAGAAATGAAAGAAAAGGCCATTTCTGGTATTGAGAAACAATAATTATCAATTAAATTTGCGTCAAATAGCTTTTGTCCTGTAATATCTGGTAAATAATCAACTTCTTGTGGTTTTGAATTATCTTTCAGATCCAAACCTCGGCATAATTTGCGTCCTTTTTTATCATCATCAAATTCTTCCAATGTTGATTTAAACAATTTTTGTAACTTGTTTATAGCCTTCTTGTCTCGGTAGTTACCCCATAAAGCTAATTTCCAAATTAGCGACGTCCCTCTTTCAGCTTCTTTAGGATTAACACTTTCTATCTCACTTGCATTTACTACAATTACCCAGGCAACCTGGTTTTCTGCTTCTTTCCAGAATCTAGTAGGTAATTGATTCATTAAGAAAGGGCTATAATGAAGAATATCCGGCTTCTCTTCATCCTGTTTGCTCTTTTTATAAATAATAGTTGAAGATGGAACAGTACTTTTTTTATGAAACAAAACAAACGCTAAGTTAGAAAAATTTGTAATTCTAAAAACCGTGTTCTTAGTAAAAAACTCTTTTCTATATCTTTCGGCGGTACGATTAAAAAGAGTTGTTGCGTGATTAAGTAAACCCACACACCCATCATCTTTGATTATATCTGTAACTCGCCAACTAACTGCCTCTGATATTCGATTACTAGAAACAGGGCGGGTTTTAGTGTTTTTATTAATCCAATTAACAGCTAATTTCTCTGTTTCATCGTTTGGTTTAGGCCCAATCCAAGGAGGATTACCAACAACCCAATCAAACCTTATATCATTTTTCCAAAAATTTGATTCATCATCAAAGAAATCTGCCTCATAAATCCTTACATTGTGTAATAAAGGAAATCGAAACTCTTTATTTTTATGCAAGTCCGTAAGATCTATGTAATTTAGCATTGTTAGGATAAGACTAAATTCTGCTACATAACAAGCATCTTGATTTCGTTCTACCCCATAAATACTTTCTAGCAAAATTTCTGTTAGTTTTGTTGTATCTAGCTTTTTATTCGGAGCTTTAGTCACTTCCATTTCAATCAATCGGCGATATGTTAGTACTAAAAAAATACCAGACCCACAACAAGGATCTAATATTTTCATTCCTTTTCTTAGTGATTTAACACTGTTAATTTCACATAATAAATAGTCAGCTACTGGTTCAGGTGTATAAATAGCACCTACTTTTTTTCCTGTTCCATAGGCATGCAAAAATTGCTCATAAATGGAAGATAGGATTTCTATGGGTATAAGTGAAAAGTCATAAGGCTCAAAATCAAGGTGTAATTGCCCAGACATGGGATCGTCACCTTTAAAAACAGATGCAACTAAAGACACAATCTGATCAGTTAAAACATTTTTTGCATTTTCAGGAAAAGGAAAGATAGAACCATTAAATTTATTTTCTAAACTTTCAATAATAAGGCATAAGTGTTTTAATGTAGCATTACGGCTAAGTATAAGGTCTAGATCTAAGTTATTTTCTTCTAACCATTGTTGTGAAAGTATTCCTCGATCACTAAGATAACGAATATATATATATTTACCTATTAGTGAATGTCCAGTAGCTAAATCAATATTTTTTTCAATTAGTCTCTCTTCGAGTTTCTTTAGATTGTTTAGTAAATGAACATCCACACGCTTTTCAGGATCTAAATTTTTGGCTTGAGCTTTCCAAATTTCACCAGAGTCAATTGAGTCTGCTGAAAAACTTTTAAGCTTGTTCGTTAAATTAGTATCAGAAAACTTAATATCTTCTATTAACCCTATTTTTTCTTTTTTATGGCTGTAATCAAAACCTGTGTAAATTCTAATTTGATCTGGAAGTAATACCATTAAAAATGGAGCAATGCCTAAATTCCATAGCTTTTGGTGAATACGTCTAGCTTCGTCTTTTGTGTCAGTTTCAGCAATAAATACAACTGGCCGAACAGGCAAAACCTTATCATCAGAACTAGTGTGAAACACATAGGTTCCTTTTATTCCTATATGCTCAACAATACGAAAGATATGTGAAGTTAAATTAGAACTTTTATAATCTTGAATAGCTCGATAATTAGAAGATTTAGCATACCCAAGAAGATTTAGTAGGTCTGTTAGCCTCAGAAAATATCTCCTTTAGTTCCAAATTTTAGGTAAACCTAACAGAAAACTATATAAACTATACAAAACTTCTAGGGTAAAAGCTATACAAGGAGTTTGATTTTTGGCTTATATGTATAAGAAAATATGTTAAAACAAGTAGTAAGCTAAACGTAGATATAAAAACTTCAAAATTATAAACTCGAGTTTTACCAATTTAGGCAGCCCAAAGGGAGCGTAAGTTATTGAAAAAGCCAGTATTTGGAATTTTGGAATAGTTTCTAGGAGCGATGGAATCAAGAGAAAGCTCAAGAAAAGA
>JAHFUF010000022.1 GCA_023265235.1 Blastocatellia bacterium | reverse complement strand
TGCTCAGATTGTGACCATTTAAGCCAGCCTAGTTTGTCTAATGCAGTGGAGGCTTGTTGAGTAGCTCTTTGGAAATTGTTGTGAATATTAAACTTAGGGATGTCTTTATAGTTAGCTACTTCATAAGGGAAAAAATCACTATCTGATCCCATCCAATCAGCAACAGAAACTAGCCCAGCAATAATCATTGAGACAGCATGGTCTAATTGTTTGGGTTGATTAGCCTTAAGGATTTCTGGGACATTAAAAAACTCAAATAATATTCTAACAAGTTCTTGCCGTACCTTTTGCCAAGCTTTTCCTCCTACTCCTTGCGTAGGATAATTTTTTTCTAATTCTAAGCTAGTAGGAAAACTTCCATGATGTCCGCCAATTATTGTTGAGAGTTGTTCAGCTAAATTTGCCTTTAACGCTAGTTTTTCTATTAAATCATTGGGCAGTTCTCCAGCCGTTACTCGTCCATGAGGAATGTCACTAGGCTTAATGCCTGTTGGACGTTCACCCATATCTTTATAAAGTCCTAACAAGTGTTCTGCTGCATCACGTAATTGAAAAGCTGGTGAAGCTTTGCCCAAGTCGTGTAGTGCAGCAAGAAACACTACCCAGACCTCTGCTTGTTCAACGCTTAAGCCTAAGGCTTTGGCAATACGCTCACGAGCCACTATCGGCAGCACGTTACGCCAAATCTCGCGAGTTACAGCAGCAACATCCAGCATATGACAAATAAGCGGGTGAAATTTATTGGGGGTAATTTCATCATGTGGCAATTTTGCCCAAAAACGGAAAATATTATCTGCAATTAATTCGGACATAAAAATCTCCTATTGGTAAAACTCCAACATTTTTTTGGTTTCTATAAGAATTTCTTGTTGTAGCTCAAGAGGTTTAATTACACGAACATGTGAGCCATATTGCATAACAAAGCGTTTGATACTATCTAAATTAGTGACTTGTAAAGTGATTTTTATACTGCTATCAGGTAACTCGCTTCGTGTTTCTGTTGGGTGAATCGCTGGACGTTCACGAATCCAACGCGATTGATATTCATCAAAGATTAGTTCTACTTCAAATAGTTGGTTACCTCGAATCATGGAAAAACCATCTTGTAGATATTTATTCAAATCGAAAGTATTTGGACGAGTAAAAGTCTCTTCTAAAAGTTTTAATTCACGAATGCGGCTAGAGTGAAAAACACGAATCTCTTGTCTGAGGTGGTCAAAAGCAATTAAATACCATTCACCCTGAAAATTTCTTAGGTGATAAGGTTCAACTTTACGCGATGAAATACTGCCACTAGAAGCAGTAAAATAAATTATTTTTATTATTCTGTTTTCTATAATTGCTTGCTCAAGATTGTCTAAGATTTCATAGTTAAGTTCTGGGGAAAGGGCGGCTTCAAAAGAATAAGCATCAGAAAGAGCTACTAGATCAACAGAAATAATATCTGTAGCTGCTAATAAAACCTTATCAAAAGCTTTGCGTAACTTTTTCTCTATTGCAAGCCCGCGATATTGTTTGGCAAGTTTTTCCGCTAATAGAAGGGCAACTAATTCACCTTCAGAGATATTAATTAATGAAAGACTATAAGCAATTGGTTCAGTGTAATACCAGCCACGTTTTTGGGCTGAGTAACTGAGAGGTAATTTGAGTCGATCACGCATAAAATCTAGTGCACGTTGTGCTGTTTTAGGCGTAATTTCAAACTCTTGGGCAATTTGACTGGTATTAGGATAGCGATTATCTCGGATCTGTTTGTCTATCCATAATAGCCGTTCGCGTTGTGGGTAAGTCAAATTTTGGTCAGACATTAACTAAAACTCCTTAAAGCTATTTTTGAAAAACATTCTAACTAACCTGATCAGACAAATAGTGTCCTAGCAAAAAATTACTTAAATTTTTTGCCAGGTAGTATATATGCGTGCAGGAAAACTTGCGAGAAATAAATTATTAGCTGAAGTTACGCAGTAGATCTAAGCCTAGAAAATAAACGTCTTAGCATAAAATTATATCGAGAAATAACTCAACATATGGTTTGGCGAGAACGATGATGTGCGGCAATTTCCGGCCAGCAAAACCATGAGAAAGTAAAGAAGAGAGGGAAATAAAAAAGGCAAAATAAACAATAGTCGCCCAAAAAGAGGGAGGAGCAAAAAGTAAAACTAAGAAAAGTACATGAAAACCAAGGTTTTCTGAAAGAAAAAGATCAATCAGGTTAAAAGGTTAAAAAATAAAGGAAAAAGGCACTCTTGGCCTAAAAAGGTCAAGAAGAATTATTAAGGTAAAGACGTTCAGAGAAGCAAATTTTGAGTAAAGATGTCCAAGAATCAACAACAACCATATTAAAAAAGATTCTTAATTCTTGCCAAAGAAAGCTTAAACCGCCTCTGGCCTTTTTAGCCTGTAAATAAAGAGAATCAGTAAGTTCTAAAATTTGGTGTAAAATAAAGGCCAAAATATTAGACATTATTGGGAATAACAAAATGTAGGGGCGAACTGTTCGCCCTTCTTAAATATCAGACAAAGAGGGCGAACAGTTCGCCCCTACATTTGTGTGATGTTTTATATTTTTCATCCATTTTACAAAAAATATTTCCTTATTTCCGATAATGTCTTTTGTATTGGTTATCTAGTATTTGACCAACTGTTGATAAGCTGTTAGGGGCATTTGACAATAGCCAATAGCCCAGTGATTTATCTCTGGGCATTAAGTTAAGGCTGTTTGAACTCATAAAGCCTAGCAGGTCGATGGACCCCATCCATTTTTGTTTCTGATAATTCAATAAGCATATTTTCTGAGAGAATTTTTTTACGAAAGTTTCTTTTATCTATTGGACGATTTAGAATTATCTCATAGACCTTTTGTAGCTCAGTTAAAGTAAATTTTTTTGGCAAAAGCTGGAAACCAACAGTCGTATAATTTAATTTATTACGTAGTCTCTCTAGTGCGTATTTAAGTATTTTCTCATGGTCAAAAGCAAGTAGTGGTAGGTTATACATTGAATACCAATCAACGTCTTCAGCATCTGTATCAGCTTTGATTTCTAGTTGTTCAGAGCTAATTAGGGCGAAATAGGCAATTGTCACTACCCAAGCACGAGGATCACGCCCTGGATCACCAAAAGTATAAAGCTGTTCTAGATAGATATTTGAGATATTGGTTTCTTCACGAAGTTCACGCCTAGCGGCTTCTTCTAAGGTTTCACCTTTACGAACAAAACCGCCAGGAATTGCCCACATACCTTTGAAAGGTTCAATTTTACGCTTAATTAACAAGACTTTTAGGTCTTTGTTTCTAACAGTAAAGATAATTGTGTCTACAGCTACTGAAGGGCGATCTTCTAGTGCTGGGATAAAAAAATCACCATAAGCACTAGTTACAGGGTTATTGTTAGCCAAAGTAAAGTACCTCTAATTAAACCCAGCCCTAAAGGACTGGACTATTATCAGTAGCCCCTCTGGGGCTATAAAGAGATGAAGAGTAAGAATTTAATGCCCTGTAGGGGCATCTGACAATAGCCCATAGATAAATCAATGGGCTATATCAATGGGCTACTAATTAGCAATTATTTCTGATGTGCGGGCAAACCTTGCCCCAGCTAGCTTCATTTCATCAAGTGCCGCTAAACTAGTTTCTGGCGTGACCCCACTAATAGCATCTTCAACTACTGTAACACTATAGCCTCTTTTAAGTAGCCCAAGCACAGCAGCTTTAACACAATAATCTGTTGCAACACCAAAAACAAAATAATTTTCAGCATCTAAAGCACGAAAAACATCTTCAGCATTTTCATTACCAAAAATACTAAAGATAGTTTTTTCTAACACAATACTATTAATTTTTTCTGGTAAGGAAAAATTCTGTTTACTTGCCCCAACTACCATTGAAGAGCCAACTTTAGTGGCTGCGACCTTTTCTTGTCCAAGAGTGTTGCGTACACAATGAGGAGGAAACTGAGAAAACTCTAGATCGTCAATTGGGTGAGCGTCTACGGAAGCAACAATTGGAATAGATTTTTCCTTAGCATAAAAGACTAGTTTTGTTAGATTAGTAGTGATTTCTGATGCTCCAGAAACAAAAAGAGTTCCTTTTGGATCCATAAAATCAAATTGAGTGTCAATGTCTACAAAAACCATTTTTCTGCTTGCCATATAAATATCTCCATTTTATTAGAAGTTAATTTATTTGTTGATAAGACTGGCTTTAACATGTCCCAATAGATCATTTAAGGCCATACTTATAGAAACAGGATAGAGAACCTGTTGGGTAAAGCTATGGTATTTTTCTGGTAAATTAGCTAATTCTTGAGCAACATAAGAGCGAGAATTTTCTAGACTGACGCTACCTAGGTCAGTTACTTTACCTTTTTTAATAACTAAGGTTAGTAGAGGGCGACTATTAGTAGGAGTACTTTCATTAGCTAGCCCAATAGTGTCACATAAGTATTCACCATTACTAGCATAATGGCGAAAAACTTGTTTAATTCCAGGGTAAGTGGTTTTTTCTGAGCTAAACTTAGCGGTAAACTGGCGGCTACCATCATCGTTAAGCCTCTCAACTAGTTTATAAACACCGCCTAAAGCAGGTAAGTCGCGAGAGGTTGCTAATTCTGTACCTACTCCAAAAGTATCTACAGGAGCACCGCTTTTAACCAGTTCAGTAATTGAAAATTCATTTAGGTCACCACTTACTACAATTTTAGTTTTATGTAGTCCAGCGTTGTCTAAAATTTCTCTGACCTTAAAGCTTTGTTCGGCTAAATTACCACTATCAATTCTTACACCTTTTATTCCAATACCTAATTTACAAGCATTTTCTGCCCCTTTTAATGTGTCATAAGTATCAATCAACAAAGTGCTAGTATCCGGGAAAACCTGGTAAAGCTTCTTAAATGCAGTTGGCTCATCATTAAAAGCTAATGTCCATGCGTGTGCCGCAGTCCCATAAACAGGGATTTGAAACCTTTGACCAGCAGCTAAGTTTGAAGTACCAGTAAAGCCGCTTAAATAAGCAGCACGAGCAGCATAAGTCCCTGCAACCCCACCATGAGCGCGACGTGTACCAAATTCTAAAAGGCTACGCTTTTTACCATCTTGGTTAGCCGCTTTGACAATGCGAGCACCTTTAGTAGCAATCAAAGTTTGAAAATTTATTGTTGAAAGTAAATAGGTTTCTAAAATTTGTGCTTCAATTAGAGGTGCAGTAACACGTATAATAGGTTCATTACCAAATACAAGCGTGCCTTCAGGCATTGCCCATACATCACCAGTAAAGTGAAAGTTAAGTAAATAATCAAAAAAATCTGACTTTACATGCTTAAACACCGTCAAGCTTTGTAAATATTCAATGTCACTTTGGCTAAAGCTTAGGTTGGTTATATAGTCCAGACTTTCAGCTAAACCTGCTGTTACCAAATAATTACGATTTTTGGGTACTCGTCGCACAAACAGTTCAAAGCTTGCTTGATTATTGCACTGATGTGTAAAATACCCAGCAGCCATAGTAAGCTGATAAAGATCTGTTATTAAACTAGTGCTAAATTGGCTTGCTGGCATTTATGTTACTCCTTGTTTGGTTAGTGTTAAATTTACACTAATATAAAATAATGTCAAGTGAATAAAATCACAAAGTAGTTATTTTATCTGAAAAATAAAAAAAAGCTAAAAAAAGTTGTAATATTAAGAAACATTTGGAGAAATTATTGGAGCAGCAAAGATGGATTTAACTGGATATGTCAAAGTTGGCGACCTAGGGGCTGTTTCTCAGTCCCAACCACTAGTGCTAGTGCATGATGGTTATAGGATTGCGATCTACTATGATCAGAATAATTACTATGCTATTGAAGATATTTGCCCTCATATGGGTGCTTTTATTAGCAATGGTTATCAGGAAGGCAATTTGGTTATTTGTCCTTGGCATAATTGGGAGTTTGAACTTAGTACAGGTAAGTGTGTTAAGCCAGTAAATGATTCATTTATCAAGACTTTCCCTCTAAAAAGGTATGATAATTCCTTTTGGCTACCTAATAAGCTTTCCGAGGAAAATGAAGGTGAATTTGAGGATTGGGTATAAAAATTTAAATGACTAGGAGGTGAAAAATAGTTGACCTAAAAGTTTAACTAAAAGCCAGAACTTGTTCATCTGGAAAAAGTTGTTGCAGCACCCAGATCGCTATGTTACATTCGCTTCATTAATAGGTAGCCCCTAACTGCTCATTCCTTGAGCAAATCAAACAGGCAATAATAGCCCCAATAAAATAATCTAAGTCTTTATCTTAAGATAATTGATCTGTTTACCATTAAACTTTAAGTAGTTTTGGAGGTGACTCTTGAATCGGGTAGCAAATACTTCCCTAATAAATGATATTAAGTCAACAAAGCCATTTACTTATGAACAACTAATATCTATGTTGCAAATGCCTACTTATGTTTGGGTTGCAATGGTGTTATTTGCTGCTACAGGTCTTTGTTATTCTTTAACTGCTCATACTAGTAGTGAACTAAGTAAGGCTAAACTTGAATATAAACAAGCTAGTCAAGAACTACAGCAATTAGAAATGGAAAACGCTAGAATAGTACGCAGACTTAATGCTATTGAAAAGGATCCCCGCACTGTAGAAACCCTAGCTCGTGAAGCAGGAATGATTGCTGCTGGCGAAACAGTAATCTTTTTACCCTCTCAACAAAATAAATCCCAAATATCTGTTTTAAAGAAGTAAAACTTAATAAATTCTATTTTTATATAGAATTTATAGAATATTTAGGGCTACTTACTTGCTCAATTTGTTTTATACTTTCCTTCCACTGTTAACTAAATAAACTAACTAATTTGCTTTAATTAGCAGAAGTTGCAGATAGTATCGATTTGAAGGTAAAAACAAATGTTGGCTAAATGGCTTTCTCATAACGAGACAAATTATCAAAAACTATTTTATTTAATTGCCCCATTATTAGCTTTTTGCTGTTTTGTTAATACGCTTGAATATGGTTTTGTTTATGATGATTTCTACCATGTAGTAAAAGCTGGATCAGTCTTTGATGATTGGAGTATAGCCAACTTAAAGCGTTTGTTAACTACAGATTTTTGGTCTTTTCTTACCCAAAACCTTTCTGATGAAGAACAAAAAAAGTCTGTTTATTATCGACCTTTTTTACTACTTTGTTTAATGGCAAACTATGCTTATGCTGGTGCTACGGCTTGGAAATGGCATATTACAGCAATACTTTTGCATGTTGTAGCAACAAGTTTTGCTTACCAATTATTGCTTACCACATTACTTAGAATCAAGTCTGCTGTTAGTGAAAAACAAGCTCATTGGTTAACATTGATTGCTACAATTGTTTTTGCCGTACACCCTCTACAAAGCGAGTCAGTTGCTTGGATTTCTGCCTATGCTAATGCTTTAATGGCAATAATAATTTTTTCTAGTTTACTTGCTTACTTAAAAGCAAGGTCGCAAATAAATAATAATCAACGTATTTTTTTGCTTTTACTAAGTGTTCTACTATATAGCTTAGCTTTACTCACTAAAGAAACAGGAATGCTAACGGCACTTCTATTATTTTGCTATGAATTAATATTACTTAAAGAAGAACTATCTTGGCGCAAACATTTAACACGGGCTTTTATTTTAGGCTTACCATTTCTTTTTGTGACTTTACTTTATTTTTTTCTTAGGTTTAAGTTTCTTGGGGCGATAAACTCAGAAGTTTTTAGCATTGATTTTCCAGAGTTTAGTAATATTACACAAGAAACACAGCTTTTTACTTTACCAATAATTATATTTTCCTACCTTAAAAATATAATTTTCCCTGTCTCGCTTTCTCCTTTTTATCCTGTTGCGCATGTTTTTCAACCAAATTTAGAAAACTTTTATTTACCTTTATTATTACTATTGGTAATTGCTATTTTTTTAATAATAGTTATTTGGCGTAATTTAATAGCGCGTCTAGGTTTTATTTGGTTATTTGTTGCTTTATTACCAACACTTAATATTAGTGCTTTTACTCCTGAAGACTTAATGCATGACAGGTATCTTTATTTTTCATTGCTTGGGGCTGGGTTGCTTTTGGCAGAAGGGTTTCGTACTCTTAATAGCTATTTGATTACAAAAGAAAATAAAGAGTCAAATATTAAAATCAGTTTTTGGCCGTTACGCCCTTCTCTAACAGTAGTTTTAGCAGTTCTTTTAATTGTGATGATGGCTAGTGCCATAAAACAAAATCATATTTGGGAAAGTGAATGGTCATTTTGGCTAGCCGCTCAAGAAGGGTTTCCTAATTCCTGCATTGCTAATAAAGAGCTAGCACGACTTAGTTTTGCTGAAAACCTAGAGGATCAAGCGATTAATTATTATGAACAAGCAAAAAATACTTGCCCTTACTCTATTAATGTCTTACAAAAACTTGGACTACTTTATGCGCGTAGAGGTGATTTTAAGCAAGCAGAAGCTGGACTGCAAAAGGTAATTCAAATTTCACCTCATCCTAACATTACTTCTAATGCTTATTATAGTTTGGCAATTGTCTATAGATTAAAAAAAGATAAAGAGCAGGCTATAAAGAGCTATCAAAAAGCCATAGAGTTTAACCCTACAGGATCAAACGCTAAAAAAGCCCAACGCAATATTGAAGAACTAATGAGCAATAATTAATAGACATTGTTGGAAATAATGAAATATTTTTTGTAAATTGATGAAAAATATAAAACATCACACAAAAGTAGGGGCGAACCTATGTGTTCGCCCTTCTTAAACAATAGACAAATAGGGCGAACACATAGGTTCGCCCCTACTTTTTGTTATTACCGATAATATATTTTAGATATGGGATTGATTTGTCCCATATCCGCACAGAAAAAAGGTCAAGTAAAAAATTACGAAAGCTAAAATGTTTGCTAACATCAATATTTGTCACTAGATTACATAGTTCCATTAGTTATGGCATAGAAATTGGTAAACAAAATGCTGTAACTAGTTGCTCAATATTAGGTAACTGCGCCGCGAGAAACGGCGCATTTTTTATGTCTGCTTAACTTTACATACTGCTAAGAGCCTTTCTCTAAAATCCATTCAAGATTAAAAACCTCAAAAATTAAATGATTTTACTGATAAGCCTATCTAGGTTGCTCAGGGGCTACTATCTAGAATAAAATAGCGTTCCTTCCTAATTAGTTGTTACAAAGAGGAGATTCTTTCATGAGTCGAATAGAAAAAGTTTTAGCCCGCGAAATTCTTGATTCTCGTGGAAATCCAACCGTAGAAGCCGAAGTTGAGCTAGAAACAGGCTCACGCGGTCGTGCTGCTGTTCCTAGTGGTGCTTCCACTGGCGAAAATGAAGCCATTGAGCTACGAGATGGAGACAAGTCACGCTATTTAGGTAAAGGCGTGCAAAAAGCTGTAGCTAATATTAATGAAAAGATTAATAAAGCTCTTTATGATCACGATGTTTTTGACCAAGCGGGTTTAGATAAAGTTATGCTAGACCTAGATGGCACAAATAATAAAGCGGGTCTTGGTGCTAATGCTTTACTTGCTGTTTCTCTAGCCGCCGCTCGTGCTGCTGCCGATGAGTTAGCAATTCCTCTATATCGCTATTTAGGTGGCCCAGGGGCAAGAACCCTACCTGTACCAATGATGAACATTCTTAATGGTGGCGCACATGCTGATAATAACGTGGATTTTCAGGAATTTATGGTGCTTCCAATAGGTGCAAGTAGCTTTGCTGAGGGCTTGCGCTGGGGTACAGAGGTTTTTCATGCTCTAAAGAGCGCGCTAAAAAAACGTGGTTATGTTACAAGCGTTGGTGATGAGGGCGGGTTTGCTCCTAGTTTGAAATCTAATGAAGAGGCTTTAGAGGTTATCTTAGAAGCAATTAATGCAGCAGGGCTAAAAGCTGGTGAACAAATGGCTTTAGGCTTGGATGTTGCCTCTAGCGAGTTTTATATTGATGGCAAATATATTTTTAAGAAGTCTGACAAATCCGAGCGTACTGCTAGCCAAATGGTAGACTTTTATGACAACTGGGTACGCCAATACCCAATAATTTCTATTGAAGATGGTATGGCAGAAGGTGATTGGGAAGGTTGGTCACTTTTAACTAATGAATTAGGCAAACATATTCAACTTGTTGGTGATGACCTCTTTGTTACCAATACCGAGTATTTGCGACGTGGTATAGAAACAGGAGTTGCCAATTCTATTTTAGTAAAAGTTAATCAAATAGGGACTTTAACAGAAACTCTTGACACAGTAGAACTTGCTAAAGTTAACAATTACACCACGATTATTTCTCATCGTTCAGGTGAAACCGAAGACACTTTTATTGCTGATTTGGCTGTAGCACTAAACACAGGGCAGATTAAAACAGGCTCTGCTAGTCGTACAGATAGAGTTGCTAAATATAATCAACTCTTACGAATAGAAGAAGAATTAGGCAGCACAGCCAAGTATTTAGGCCGTAAAGCTTTCTATAATTTAAAGTAGAGCATTAAGGTAATTATTGTTTGGTAGTAATGAAAATACTTGATATTGGTTGTGGGAAACATAAAACCCCTGGTGCTATTGGACTTGACTGCAATCCTCGAACTGATGCAGACATAATACATAACCTTAATCATTTTCCTTATCCTTTTGCTGATAATGAATTTGACTTGATTGTTGGTAATCAGGTAATTGAACATGTAGATGATGTTCTAGCAGTAGTGCGAGAACTTTATCGAATTGCTAAACCAGGAGCAGTACTCCGCCTTGATACCCCTCATTATACGGACGTTAGCTCATATCGTGATCCAACACATAAACACCACCTGACTTGCGAATCTTTTATGTACTTTACAGAAAAACGACCAGAGTTTGAGTTTTATAGTGATGTGACAATGCGGACAAAAAAGATTTACGTTACACTGCTAAAACTCTGGCGATTTTTAGGGATAGAATTTTTAGTTAATTGTGGTAATCGTTACCCTAAGTTAAGATTTTTAAGACGTTTCTGGGAATCTTATCTATGTTATGTTGTTCGAGGTAAGAACCTTTATTTTGAATTTGAAGTGCTAAAGTAGGGGCGAACCTATGTGTTCGCCCTTCTTAAATAAGCAAAAGAGGGCGAACACATAGGTTCGCCCCTACAAGGATTTTTTATGAGGCCAATTGCACTAATTATTTTTGATGGTTGGGGATTTGAAACACGTACCCAAGGAAATGCAATCCAGATAGCTAACAAACCTTGTTGGGATCACCTTTGGGAAACCTATCAACATTCGCTAATTGTCCCCTATGGTCAAAGAGTTGGCTTACCTATTGGGCAAATGGGAAATAGCGAAGTAGGGCATCTTAATATGGGTGCTGGCCGAATTATTAGAATGGATATTTCCCGCATTGACCATGTAATTGAATCAGGAGAGCTTAACAAGAACCAAACGTTAAAAACAGCAATGGAACACGCACAACAAACTGGCGGGGCATTGCATTTTATGGGGCTAATGTCTGATGGTGGTGTGCATAGCTTGCAAGTTCATTTATATGCGCTACTTGAAATGGCAAAAAATAATGGCCTAAAGAAGGTCTTTATCCATGCTTTTACTGATGGTCGAGATACTGCACCAGATAGCGGCAAAGGCTATATCACAGAGCTACTTAGCAAATTAAAAGAAATTGGTGTAGGCCAACTAGCTTCTATCTGTGGTCGTTATTATGCGATGGATAGAGACAAACGATGGGAACGGGTCGAACTAGCTTATAAAATGATGGTTAGAGGGGATGGGAAACTTGCTAGTGACCCAATCAAAGCTATAGAAGAATCTTATCAAGATGGCGTTACAGATGAATTTATCAAACCAATTGTAATAACCAAAGAAACAAATACTCCAATAGGAACAATTCAAGATGGTGATAGTGTAATTTTCTTTAATTTCCGAGCAGATCGCGCTAGGGAAATTACTAGAGCACTAACAGAAGCAGATTTTACTGGGTTTGAACGAGGGATAGCACCAAAGGTTCATTATGTTTGTATGACTCAATATGATGCTACTTTCCCATTGCCAATAGCTTTTGCTCCACAACATATAAATAACATATTAGCAGAAGTCTTTGCCGCAAATAACATTCGTAATTTACGAATTGCTGAAACAGAGAAATATGCTCATGTCACGTTTTTCTTTAATGGCGGAGTCGAGGAAGCTTTTCCAGGAGAAAAAAGAGTTTTAATTCCTTCTCCAAAAGTCGCTACTTATGACCTAAAACCTGAAATGAGCGCAATAGAAGTAACAAATGCTTTATGTCAGGAAATTGATCAAGGAACGGCAGATGTTTTTATTGTTAATTTTGCTAATGCAGATATGGTAGGACATACAGGGGTGCTAGAAGCAACAGTAAAAGCTGTAGAGGTTTTAGACAAATGCCTAGACCGTATTATCAATGCTCTGCTTCGTGTAGGAGGCAAAGCAATTATTACTGCCGATCATGGTAATGCAGAAAAAATGATTGATTATGAAACAGGTCAACCCTATACAGCACATACAATTACTAACCCTGTGCCGCTAATTTTGGTTGACCCAGCTTTTCATGGCAAATTAAGAGAAAATGGCGCGCTAGAAGATGTCGCTCCAACATTATTAGGTATATTAGGTATCACGCCACCATCAGAAATGACTGGAAGTGACCTACGTTCATTAATTAAAGAGGTGTAAAGAATAATGAAAGTTGGTATCGTTGGATTTGCTGGTTCAGGAAAAACAACCGTTTTTAACACATTAACCGGCTTAAAAGCAGAAGTAGGTGGCTATGGTGGTAAGGAAAAAGCCAATATTGGTATTATTAAAGTTCCTGATGCGAGAATTGAAGAACTAGTACGAATTTATAAGCCAAAGAAAAAGGCTTTTGCTGAAATGAATTTTGTTGATGTTGCTGGCCCACAAGGTGAAGGTGCAAAAACAGGTTCTCAATTAGATACTAAATTAGTAGCTGAAATGCGCGAAGCTGATGCCCTAGTGCATGTAGTTCGTGGGTTTGAAAATGCCACGATTACCCAATCAGCAGACCTAATGAGGGATATTAAAAATTTTGACACAGAACTAATTCTGGCAGATTTGATCCCTCTAGAAAACCGTTTAGCTAAGATGAAAAAAGAAAAAGCTAACCCTAGGGAAAAAGAAGTCATTGAACAATGTAAAGCAGCTTTAGAAGAGGAAAAACCTCTGCGCTCACTAGAGTTTTCTGCTGATGAATGGCAAATGCTAGCAGGGTTTCGTTTCTTAAGTCAAAAACCTATTATGCTATTAGTTAATATTTCTGAAGACCATATTGGACAAGCTTTGTCAAAAGAAGTTGAGCAATATGCATCTGATAATGGCTATAAATTAATTAGTATGTGTGGTAGAGCAGAAATGGATATAGCTGAACTGCCACTAGAAGAACAGGGCGAGTTCCTAAAAGACCTAGGAATTACCGAACCTGCTCGCGATCGGTTTATTCGCAGTGCTTATGAACTACTAGATTTAATTAGCTTTTTAACTGCTGGTGAAGATGAATGTCGTGCTTGGACAATTAGACGAGGGACTACAGCACATCGTGCCGCAGGTAAGATTCACTCTGATATTGAACGCGGTTTTATTCGTGCAGAGGTTATTGCTTACCTAGATTTTATTGCTGCTGGTGGTAGTGAAGCAAAATGTCGTGAGACTGGTAAGCTTCGGCTAGAAGGCAAGGAATATCCTGTGCAGGACGGCGATATAATTAATTTTAGATTTAACGTATAGGAGTGCCATGAAAAAATATTGTGTAATTACGCTATTGTTATTTTTTAGTGTTTCAATAAACGCACATGATCTTTTCTTAAAACTAGAAGACTTTTTCCTGATACCAAATTCCAAAGCAATTGTAAGTGTGCTAAATGGCTCGTTTCAAAGTAGTGAAGCTACTATAAAACCAGAGAAATTACGTGATATTAGCCTAGTTACTCCCAGCGGTAATTTAGAGCGTCCAGAGCTTGCTAACTGGCGTTCAAATGCTAAAGGGACTACATCTTTGTTTGACTTAGAATCTAATCAGCCAGGCAATTATGTTATTGGAATATCAACAACCCCAAAAGATATAGAACTTAAGGCAGAGAAGTTTAATAATTACCTAAACCATGATGGAATTCCAGATATACTTGCTGAAAGGAAAAAGAAGGGCGAGCTTAATAAAAACGTAAAAGAAAAATACTCTAAACATGTAAAAGCTATTTTTCAGGTAGGCGATATTCAAACAGATAGTTTTAAGACACCACTTAACTATCCTGTTGAGATTATTCCGCAACAAAACCCCTATGCACTAAAAGTAGGGCAGGAAATAGAAGTTTTATGTTTATTAGAAGGTAAGCCTCTGGCTAATCAGTTTGTCTTAGCTAGTTGTGATGGGATGAATAAAGAACTTTCTGCTCGTACAAACAATAATGGAATAGCTCGCTTTCCTCTAGCTACTAAAGGAAAATGGTATATAAAATTTATTTATATGTCGCCTTCACAAGAAGCAGGGTTTAACTATGAATCCAAGTGGACAACATTAACATTTGCAATTAAGTAGCTTTTAACCATATGAGGGGATCGTTCAAAGCCTATTAATAAATATTAATATTTATTTAGTTGCGGAGTATTTTCTTGTCTACAGAACAGCCCAAATCACCAGACGTTAGTAATTTAACTCAAGGACATAAAATGGAAAGTTTGAGTAGGGCTTACATTCAAGCCGTTGCTGGTCAAGCTGGGCTAAATGTGAGAATTGCCCCGAAAGCGGAGTTTGATTATGGCGTGGACGGGACTTTTCAATTTGTGAAGAGTTATCAAAACAAGTTAGTGGAAAGTGGCCATCCTATAGATTTTCAAGTAAAAGCTACAACTAATTGGAGAATAAATAATAACGAAATAACATATGCTATGGAAGTGGCGGCGTATAACAAAATTGCTGATAGGAGTAGTGACAATACAGCAATACCAATGATTTTATTATTATTTTGTATGCCAGAAAAACCTGAAGATTGGATTGCACAGGATGGAGAACAATTGCTATTAAGAAAGTGTTGCTATTGGTATAGAATAACAGGGGAATTATCTGATAATACAAGCTCCGTAACTATACGTATTCCAATTTCCCAGATACTTACTCCAACTGCAATAGTGGAACTCCTTCAGCAAGTAAGAAGAAGGGAGATGGTATGAGTAATATTAATTCAAGTTCTGAGGATTTAAAAAAGCTGGATATCGAAAAATTTACTAGTTATCTAGAAAACCATGGGTGGAAAAGAGTATCTCACCCAAATAAGAATATACGTTTATTCCAGGGGCCAAATGATGATACAGGCAGTCCCCTTGAGTTAATTCTACCAATTAATTTAACCCTGAAAGATTCATTTTTAAGACTATCAGAAACTATTAATAGTTTATCTGTGGTTAATGATGAATCACCCAATTTAATTATTCAACAAATATCGAGAACTACAACTAAAAAGAAAGAATTACACAGAGATGCTAAATTATTATTTGATAAAGGATTTGAATTACACCACCAGGATAAAACAGGGGAAGCCAAAAAATACTTTAAGCAGGCTATTGATCTTGATCCTCAAGTCCTAGGGATTCTAAATAATAGGTTAATGGAAAGTTTAGCGACTATAGGTGAATGGGAGCGTGTAATTACAGCAATGCGGTTTATTCTTGAAATAAAGCCAGATTATGAAATTGCTAGAACAAATCTTGCAATTGCTTATATGAAAGCTGGTGATGTAAAAGTGGAAGAAAGCAATATTGAACATGGGGTTGAATACTATATTGCTGCTTTAAGTATTAAACCACCGCAAGATATAGAAATAATGTGTAAAAACAACTTAGCTCATGCTTATACAAAAATTGGTATTAAAGAATTTCAACTCTCTAATAATACTAATGATTTTAAGCAAATCGAGCAACATTTAAAGGATTCTCTTCGCTATATGTTTAGAGCTTGTGGGTGGAAGTCTGATCAAATAACAAGGCGCAATCTAGGGTTGGCTCATGCTTGTTTAGCAGAGCTTTATTTTCCACGTAATCCTGAAGATGTTATCTATCACTTAAAACAAGCAGAGGATGTTGGGTTGATTGATCCTGAACTAATAAATGACTATGGGTTAGCTTTAGCTTTAACTAACAATCTTGATGAAGCTATTTGGACATTTGAAAGGGCATTACGATTATCTCCTAATGATGAAGCAATTAAATTCAATTTAAAGATAGTCAAAGAAATACAATCAAAAATAGAAAATAACGAAAATTCTAAAACTCAAAACATTGAAGAACTAAAGTTGTTAAATGAAACATTAAATTTAAATCCAAAAAAAATTGAAAAACCTTTTGTGGATTTAAATTATTTAGAACCAGCAAATTATCAGTTCAATCAGGCAGCGTAAATAATTTTTAATTATCTTTCAAAGCAATTTAGAAAACTATTCCGCATTATTTCTGAAATAGCAATGCGTTTTACAAATCTGACCGAATCCTTAAATCCAATACTGTTAAAACTTGTACTCATTCTTTGTTTCGTACACGCAAAAAGCTTTTTTTTACACCAAATCGTCTAGAAACAAAAAAGAAATTTTTTAGAAAAACAAGCTAAGCTGGTTATTTAATGGGAAAATAACCGGCTTATAGTTTTTTTGTAGTAAATTTTAGTTTGGCATAGTATGTGCCTTAGCAGCAGGCACAAAATAATTCACAACTAAATAGCAAATAGATAGCAAATATTTTAAGGAGTGCCACTATGAGAAAAAGTTTTCTACGCCAATTAAGTTTTGTTACTTTAACTGCTTTCGCTCTATTAATCAGCTTATCATCTGATGCCAACGCCCAAAATCGCTACTACGACAATAACACTCGCATTAATACTAGGTACGACAGTAATTACAACAGTTACAGCAATTATTCTGCTGCTTGGGAAAATGGCTATCGTTTAGGTTATGGTTCTGGCAGCAATGATCGCGCTTATAGGTTTTCCTATGATGTAGATCGCAACAAATCTTATCGTGATGGTGATAGCGGCTATCGTGGTGAATATGGTAGCAAAGATCAATATAAACGCGATTTTCGAGATTCTTATCAACTAGGCTATAGAGATGGTTATAATGGTAGTCGCTCTCAGCTAGACTATAATACTAGACGTTATGAGCGGGATGATCGTTATTATAATCGCCAAGTATATCGCAACAACCGTTATCCTTCCCAAAGCTGCCCAACACAAAGAAATAATCGTGGTAGAGGGTGGCGTTTCTAAATCCGTTAGTTAAAATTTTAATAGAGGTCAGAGTTTAAACTCTGACCTTTTTTTATTGCCATAAAGTTTTATTGCCATAAAGAAAGAGCATTTTTATAAAGCCATTTTTCCATTACATCTTGTCTGAGCGGTAATTGTTTAAACTCTTGTACTATTTCAGTATGTGGTTGTCCTAGTAAAAACGCTCCTGTGCCAAAAAGTACACGATCTTGAATAATGCTATTACCAAAAGTAAAAAGCGGTTCCCACCCTGTGCCAATCTGAACAAGATACTTAGGGCGATGTGCTGCTAGTTCTAAGTAAACATTGCGATGTTTACGGGCAAGTAGGGTTGCTTCTAAAATCCAAGGATAACCACCATGACTTAAAATTAGTTTTAATTCAGGAAAATCACATGCAACGTTATCAAAATGTCTTGGGTGTGCTAGTTCATTATGACGCATTTCTGTCCAGTTGGCGGACGCATGGACACTGACAGGAATGTTTAGCTCTACGCATTTAGCATAAAATGGATAATAACGACGATCATCAGGTGGAAGTCCTATCATAAAAGGTCTTAAACTTAACCCCTTAAAGCCTTCCTGACGCACAAGACGTTCTACTTCACGTACTGCTTGCATTCCTTGAAAAATATCCGCTCCAGCAAAAGGCAAAAACCTATTAGGAGCTTCTCTAGCAATTTCTGCAATTAAATGATTAGGTGAAAATGTTTTTCCACAACTAGTTAACTCATCAAAACCAGTGATTAAAATTTGGTCAATTCCTGCTTTATCAAGTATTTGTAAATACTGCTCTACTGATATTCCTCCTTGCATATTATCAACAAACTTTCCTATAGAGCTTTCTGTAAT
>JAHFUF010000425.1 GCA_023265235.1 Blastocatellia bacterium | reverse complement strand
CTATGGACATGGTGGTAGTTTCGGGTTTATGCATATTAGTTCGCTTGGCAAAAAGATTGAGCTTGCTGCTATAGCTACAAATACTACCTTACTTACTCGTTTAATTCATTCTCTTAAGGGCTATATAGAATACCTATTATTTATTACCAGTGAGCAATCATCCAAGGCTAGCTAGCCAAAAAGGTTTTTGGACACCTAAAAACTAGGGTAAAAATATCCATAGGAATTGTGTTTTACATTAAATATTATTGGGATAACAAAATGTAGGGGCGAACTGTTCGCCCCTACATTTGTGTGATGTTTTATATTTTTCATCAATTTACAAAAAATATTTCCTTATTTCCGATAATGCCTATTTGATGAGAAGTATCTCCACACTAGTCTATTTTTCTATACCAAAATGCCCCAACTAAGAAAAATACTTTTGCTTTATAAATAAAAATACCTTGTAACCTCTTATAAAATAAACAGGATAGCGTTTTAGCTAACTATTGTAATTTTGGTTTAACAAATGCATAATAAGAAATTACCAAGAATAAAAGCTCTAACCAAAATGAGGAAATTATTATGGGTATAAGAATATTAGTAATAGATGATATGCCAGCAATTACAATGCTAATGTCAGAATATCTTACTGATCAAGGCTATGAAGTTATTACTGCTGAAAACGGTCAAGAGGCTTTAGAATTAATGGAATTGACCCCAATTTCTTTAATTATTTGCGATGTTATGATGCCTAAAATGGGTGGGTTTGAATTTATTGAAAAATGCCGCAAACTATCTTCTCACATACCCATTATTGTAGTGTCAGCCAAATCAGGTAGTAATACACGTTCTATAGTTAGCGAGCTAGGAGCAAATGGTTTTTTAGAAAAACCAATTAACCTAGAAATTTTATCTAGGCTTGTAACTTCAACACTAGCGTCTCAACTCAAAAAACATAACATTATCCCCCCAGATATCGTCAACCAACGAGCACATCAACGTGTACCATTTTTCTGTGAAGCTCATTTTCAAGGCGAAAGCGTTTCTGGTGTTACAGTTACTACTAGTATTAGCCGAGGTGGATGTAACCTGGAAATACATACTGTCCTAGCAGTAGGAACACTTTTATTAGTTAAAATTAAACTACATCCAGGCCACACAATTACTGCCGTAGGTTCAGTATGTTACTCTATCCCTAAATCTGGTGTTGGACTACGTTTTCTTAGCTTAGACGAAGAATCAGAGAAATTAATTGATAGTATTGTTGGTACGATTGCTAATATGGAACTTTTTGACCTAGAATATAGAGATCATACAGGAAAACTAATAGACACTTTTGTCAATAAATTTGACCAAGAACCTAATTTTGCTTATCAGGAAAAGTTAGCTTAACTTTTATAAATAATCCTAAGAGGTTTTACTAGTTAAAAGATCAGATATAGCAGAAAGTAATATATCCGCAGTATAAGGCTTAGCTAGTATTTTCTTGACTCCTAAAGAAGAAAGTTCTGGTTCTCTTGAAAAAGAAGAAAGTCCTGTAATAGGGATAATCTTAACATCAGGAGTGACTTTCTGTAGTGCTCTTACCACAGCAACTCCATCCATATGAGGCATCATTATATCAGTTATCACTAATTTAATAGCATCTTTATTTTGTACATAAGTGGTTAAACCATCAATTCCATCAGAAGCTGTGATTACATTGTAGTTATGTACTTCTAAAGTACTTTTAGTTATTTCCCTAATAGCTGACTCATCATCTATTACCAAAATAAGCTCACCATTACCCAAAAAAGCAACTGTCTCTAAAACTGGCGAATGAGTAAGTGTAATAGTTTCTGTTACTGGAAGATAAATGTTAAATACCGTTCCTTTGTTAACTTCACTAAAAACATTAATAAAGCCATGGTAAGACTTAACAATTGACATTACTGTAGAGAGTCCAAGCCCAGTTCCTTTGCCTGATTCTTTAGTGGTAAAAAAAGGGTCAAAGATTTTATCTAAATCCTCAGGCGCGATTCCTTGCCCATTGTCAGAACTGCTAATTAAAATATATCTGCCAGGCGCACATCCAGAGCGCATCTCTGCATAATGTTTATCAATATTAACATTGACTAGCGAGAGTTTTAATAGCCCTCCATTAGGCATTGCATCACGGGAATTAACACATAGGTTAAGTAAAATTTGATGAATTTGAGTAGGATCACCAGTAATAGGCCATAAACCTTTTTCTAGCTCAAGTGTAAAGTGTATTGACCTAGGAAAAATCTCTCTAACTAATTTTTCTATCTCATTTACTATTTGTTTAACATCTATTATATTATTTTTGCCTTCAAACCCGCGTGAGAAAGATAAAATCTGTCTAACTAAATCAGCACCTCTTTGTACTGTGGATTCAAGAGTTGATAGTATTTTTTGATTAAGAGGATCAACATTTTTCTTTTTTAAGATTTGTACTGACATTAAAATTGGCGAAAGCATATTGTTTAAGTCATGTGCTATGCCTCCAGCCAACGCTCCAATACTTTCCATTCTTTGCACTCTAAGAAAATTTGCTTCTAGTTTCTTTTTTTCTGTTATGTCTGTATTTACTATTAAAATAGAATTGTTATTCTCAGGATTCATTATATTCCAATGGCTATTTATTGTTAATGCATGACCATTTTTACTGTAATGTTGTAAGTCTTGGTCAACTACACCTTGGGCTAATAAGATTTTATAACAATTTTCCCATTGAGACTTATCTTTATCCTTAACTAAATCTGCTAAATGTTTTCCTATTGCCTCTGATTTGTCCCACCCATAAAGATGACTAGCAAATTTGTTCCAAAAACTTACTATACCATTGTTATCACATACAATAATGGCATTTTGTACAACATCTAAAAGCGCAGCTTGTTGGTTAAGTCTTTCTTCTTTAACCTTAGTGTCTGTAATATCTTGATAGTAACCTTCAAGTTGAAGTGCATTTCCCTCTTGGTCAACCACTAACTTAGCCTTGTCTTTAACCCATCTTATTTCACCACTAGACTTAATAATACGGTATTGTTGTCTATAACCACGGGTTTGAGCTACGGCTTTTTGCCAGGTCTGTTTTACTAATGCTAGGTCTTCTGGATGAACTAGAGCAAAAAAACTGTTTATATTAGAGTCAAAATCCTCTTTGTTAACACCAAAAATGTTACAAGCCTCTCTTGACCAGACTAAATCATTCTTTCCTGTTAAATCATATACCCACTTACCAAAAGTAAATAACACCGAAGGCGCATCATCTTGAGTTTCAAATAAATAACCAGAATGAATACTAGTAGAATCCACGTGTTCACTAGGCTTAGGGTTTGTTGCAGGTACTGGAGTTGTGGAGCTTGTTGATAATGAGAGCATTGCTGCTGGATCATGGAGGATGTATAACAATAAATCTTGTCCTATTTCTGTTTTAGTAACATAGGATATTTCTTGAAAATTATTTGTACTAGTTAAAACCCTTAAAGTTTTATCAGGGTTTACTTCCGATAATGTATTACTGAGGTTATTGTTAATATTGTTTGATTCTTTTATAGATATTTTTTGCAACTCTGTTTCAGATAATTTTAATAATGATTTTGTAGCAAAATTAGCATTAATGTAATTACCTGCCAAGCCTGCTATTAACATAGGCTCTAGGGTACTATCTAAGAGTACAGAGTTAATTTCTTGTAGTTTTTGATTAGCTATTTCTAATTCTTTAATTCTTATTTTATTCTTATCTATTCGTGGATTAGTGTTTTCCAATACGTCCATAGCTATAAACCCGGTGCTTAAAGTACGAAAGGGTTCATTATAGCGCAGCATGATTAGAAAAACACCCATTAATTATATGTTAGTAGCAATCCTTGACCAGCAAAACCACGAGATAGCAAAAAAGATAGCAGCTAAAAAAGGGCAAAGAACCAATATTTTGCCCAAAAGTAAAAAGAAAAGAATTGCGAAAAAAAGGAAAATGGAGGTGAAGGGAATCGAACCCTTGTCCGAAGACCTTTGACGGCAGAATCTACATGTGTGTCCTCTTCCTATTTATTTTCATTGCCTATAACAGTGGAAGAGACAAGCATTATAAGCAACTAGCTCAGTATTTCTTGCCGCTTAGCCCTGATCACAACCAAACGACTCAGCCCGTTAAAGTGACGTTTTCAAACTACCCACGGGCGAAGTAGCCCAAAAACGCTAGCTGTTATTAAGCAGCTAGAGCTAAATTCTGCGTGTTTGCAGTTATGTTTTCTATGCAGTTTACGGGTTACATAGTTCCCGACATGCATCTACACATCTCATGAATCCCCGTCGAAGCCTGTCACCCCCAAGAGGAAGCTTTTTGAGAAGCGCTTGATACTAGCAGTAACCTTAAACTTGCGTCAAGCAGAGTAGTCATAATTTTCACCTTCGTCTTACTCCACGAAAACCTATGGTTTAATCCAAATAACCTTTATTACCTTACAGCAAAGTTAAATGAGTTAGAGACAACCCCATCAAGTATAATATTAATTTGGTTATTACCAGATTTTAAGTTCAGTTTCTTCCTAGTGCCTTTAAGAGTAATAGCTGTATCTACACGATTAACAATAAAGCTTGCAACATCTTTTCCATTTACTTGAATTATTATGTTAGTTCCTTGAAAACCATTACCAGCAACAAATAAAGTCGGTTTGGTATAATTAGCAACAGTTATTACTACTGACTTTGCTAGTAAGATGTTAAATGAAGTGTTAGCTTTTTGACCAAAACTATTGGTTACTTCTATAGTTACCCTACCACCTTGTGATTGGTTAATAGGTGGTGCTATTAGTAATGTCGCTGTCGCGTTTCCATTATCTATTAATGTGACAAAACTTGGCCCTGATGAAACTGAGAACTTTAATCCATTACTTCCACCTGGGTCATTTGCCATAATACGTATTACTTTAGGCTCTCCTGCTTTTATTTCTTGGTCTGGAATTGGTGTAATACTAGGGGTTGAAGCTAGTACTATTACTGTAAATGAAGTAGAGTTGGACAGTCCAAATTCATCTGTAGCAGTGACTTTACAACTATTTGTCCCTACATCGCTTGCTTGTGGGGTAATTGTTAAAGCATTTTGCATTAATCTCACAAAGTTCCCTTTATCACAACTTGCTGCTAATAGGATTTGTTTACCCTCATTGTTACTCACCTTTACATTTACCGTGGTAGTTTGCCCTATACTAAGAGTTTGATTAGCAATAGGGGCAATGGTTGGTGCCGAGTTTGG
>JAHFUF010000424.1 GCA_023265235.1 Blastocatellia bacterium | reverse complement strand
GGTTCCTCCTGCTAGCTTTATGCCAGAATTACGTGCTTTATGCGACCGACATGGGATTTTACTGATAGCTGATGAAGTACAAGCAGGACTAGGGCGAACTGGTAAGATGTATGCATGTGAGCATTCAGGAGTTGTACCAGATATTATCTGTTTAGCAAAAGGTATTGCTTCAGGTCTACCTTTATCTGCAACAGTTGCTAAAGCTGAAATTATGAATTGGCATCCTGGGGCACATGCATCAACCTTTGGTGGTAATCCTGTAGCAGTTGCCTCGGCACTAAAAACTTTTGAGCTTTTAGAAGGTAGTTTGGTAGAAAATTCTCGCAAAATGGGAGAAAGACTCTTAGCAGGATTAAAACCAATTGCAGAAAAATACTCAAATGTGGTTTTTGATGTTCGTGGTTTAGGTTTAATGATTGGAGTAGAGCTTGTTACTGATCAGGAAACTAGTAAACCTGATGCTAAACTGCGTGATAGGGTTGAAGTAGAAGCTTTTAAGAGAGGCTTAATCTTACAAGGAGCAGGGGAGAGCACTATTAGGTTTTCTCCTCCACTTATTGTTGATGAATATGATATTGATACAGCAATTCGTCTCTTTGACGAAGCACTTGGTGCTGCTTTAGCTTAAACCTACGTATTTTTGTCAGAGGCTAGTACTAATGTGACTAGCCTCTAGCGAAAAACTGCTTAATTTTTTATCAAACCTGATAAAAATTATTACCTCTATTAAAGAAAATACTATAAAATCTAAAGATTGTATAAATAAGTCGTAATTATTTATAAGTGTAAGATAAGACTCAAGTTATAGCCAAGATAGGTTTTGTAACTAATAAAACTTCTAGTCAATACTGTTATAGGAGACTTAATGGTAGATACTCCTTCAACAAATCAGGGTGATGGTGTAAGGAATTTTAAATTAAAATCTATACAAATTGTTGCAGGGTTAATCATTAGCTCTTTAGCATTAATTGTAATTATTGGGTGGTATACACATAAGACTGCACTAGTACAAATTTTTCCTAGCTTAGTGCCAATGCAATATAACACTGCTCTGACATTTCTTTTTTGTAGTATTGCTTTTTTAGCACTAATTTATGAACACTTAAAAATTGCACGATTTACTAGCTTAATGGTTTTGCTAATTAGCCTGCTAACTATGGCGCAGTATATTTTTAATGTTAATTTTGGAATTGATCAATTATTTGTTAAACCTTTTACTATTGTTCAGACCTCTCACCCAGGGCGAATGTCTCCTATTACAAGCTTATGTTTTATTTTTATTGGAACAAGTTTATTAAGCTTAAACACACTTGTACCTTTTCGATACCGTACATTTGTTATAGAAGCTTTGGGAGTAAGCACATTAGTTTTAAGTCTAATGGCGTTGTTTGGCTATTTGACAGGAATACGTACTTATGGTTGGTCAAACTATACCAAAATGGCAGTTCATACAGCTATGTGTTTTACTATTTTAACCATAGGGATATTTGCTAGGCTATTTGAGTTTCCTATTAAAGAGCAAGAACAGCACCAAATAAAGCATAGAAAGTCTTTGTTTGTTGGCATAGGGGCGTTTTTAGTTTTTCTATCACTTTGGCAAGCATTAGGAAATCAAGAAAGAGTTGCCTTAGAGGGAAAAATAAAATCCCAAACAGAAAGTATTAAATTATTTATTGATTCGCAAATAAAAACCAGAGAAGACGCTTTAATTAGAATGGCTAAACGTCGTGAAATACGTTTTGATATGCCTAAAGAAGAATGGGAAGCAGATGCTAAGGCTTATCTTGCTGGTTATCAAGGGTTTCAAGCCATTGAATGGGTAGACTCTTCATATATTGTTCGATGGATTATGCCTAGAGAAGGTAATGAATCAGCACAAGATTTTAACTTGTCTTTAGAGCCGCATAGGAAAGAAGCTTTGGAGCGATCAAAAGAAAACAAGCAGGTAATGTTTACTCAAGTAGTAGAGCTTAAACAAGGTGGAAGGGGGTTTCTACTTTATGTACCAATTTATTCAAATAATAATTTTTCAGGATTTATCTTAGGAGTATTTCGAGTAAGTACTTTGTTTAGGTTTTTACTACAGGAAAATAATACTTTAGGATTAAGTATCAATATTTATGATAACCAAAAGTTATTTTATCAAAATAATAGTAATCAACAGTATGATGAGTCATTAGGCTATGAAACTACTTTAACTAGGAATGGAATAAATTGGGGTTTCCAAGTTTACCCTTCTTCCGGTTATGTTGCTGAAAACAGTTCTTTTTTACCAAGTACACTTTTAGTAATAGGAGTATTAATTTCTTTCTTGCTTTCACTGACTACTTATCTAATAGAAATAAGCAAGTTACATAATCAAGAGATCATAGAAGTTAATAAAAACCTACTCCAACAAGTAACGGCACGTAAATTACTAGAAAAAAATGAAGCTAGGTTATTAGCAATTCTAGAATTAACCACTGATTTTATTGGTACTATCACATCTAAAGGCCAAATGGTTTATCTTAACCAATCTGCTCGTGTTGCCTATGGGCTTTCACAAAAAGAAGATTGCTCAAAAATAAATATTCAGGATGTTCATCCAACAGAGATGTCTAAATTTATTGTTGAAGAAGCAATACCAAGTGCAGTAAAACAAGGCACTTGGATGGGGGAAACTATTGTAAAAACAAAGGATAGCCAGCAAATACCAGTTTCACAGTTACTTATTGTTCATAAATCTGTTGATGGAGAGCTAGAGTTTGTTTCAACTATTATGCGAGATATAACTGAGAGGATTCGGGTTGAAAAAGAATTAAAAACAGCTAAAGAAAAGGCTGAGGCTGCAACACAGGCAAAGGCAGAGTTTTTGGCTAATATGAGTCATGAAATTCGTACTCCAATGAATGCTGTTATTGGTTTAACAGGTTTATTATTAGATACTTCTCTAACTATTGAACAACGTGATTTTGTTGAAACAATTCGTGCTAGTGGAGATTCTCTTTTAGTAATTATTAATGATATTTTAGATTTTTCCAAAATAGAAGCAGGAAAGCTAAGCTTAGAATTACAACCTTTTGACTTGCGTAAATGTATTGAACAGTCTTTAGATCTATTAGCAGCAAAAGCAACAGAAAAAGGATTAGAACTAGCATATCTTATAGATAATAATACACCTACTACCATTATAAGTGATGTAACTAGGTTGCGTCAGATATTAGTTAACTTGCTTGGCAATGCAGTAAAGTTTACTTCTAAAGGGGAAGTATTAATTTCTGTAACGGTAAAGGAAAATATAGGTGATTCTTATGTTTTATATTTTTCTATCAAAGACACAGGAATAGGAATTCCTAAGGAGCGTCAAGACACTCTTTTTCAATCATTTAGCCAAGTTGATACTTCAACAACAAGAAAATATGGTGGTACAGGACTAGGATTAGCTATTAGTAAACACTTGTGTGGGCTTATGGGTGGCACTATGTGGGTTGAAAGCAGTATTGGCCAAGGAGCAAACTTTCAGTTTACTTTGCAAGCTAAGTTTTGTCCTAGTGAAAAACAAATTTATCTACAAAGCGTACAACCTCAATTAGTAGGAAAAAGGATATTAATTGTTGATGATAATACTACTAATAGAACTATATTAATTAAGCAAACTCAATCTTGGGGAATGATACCAATTGCCTTAGATTCTGGTAAAGACGCAATACAAGAGTTAAATCAAGGGCTAACAATAGATATAGCAATTTTAGATATGCATATGCCTGAAATGGATGGTCTTACTTTAGCAATAGAAATACGTGAAATATATAGATTAAAAAAAATACCTTTAGTCCTGTTGTCTTCTCAAGGAGGAAACCTAGACTTTAGAGCAAAACAAGTAGACTTTAGTGCTACTTTAATTAAACCAATAAAACAATCGCAACTTTATGATGTATTAGTAAACATTTTTGCTAAAACTATTGATAAAAAACCTAGAATAGATGGACTGCCAAAGTTATCTCATAGCGAGCCAAATTTAGCTACAACCCTACCTTTACGAATTTTGTTAGCAGAAGACAATGTTGTAAACCAAAAAGTAGCCATACAAATTCTTAAGCGTATGGGTTATAGAGTAGACCTAGCCGCTAATGGTTTGGAAGCAATAGAATCGTTAAAAAGACAAACTTATGATGTAATCTTAATGGATGTACAAATGCCAGAAATGGATGGGTTAGAGGCTACTCGTCAAATTTGCCAACAATGGCCAAAAGAAAAACGCCCTAGGATTATTGCTATGACGGCTGGTGCAATGCAAGGTGATAAAGAAATGTGCTTATCTATAGGAATGGATGACTATGTAACTAAACCTATTGATGTAGCAGAACTACGTGCATCGCTAGAAAAATGTAGTTTAATGACTAAAATAGAAGCAAAAGTGCTAGTTCAAACTCCTACTAGATATAAAGTGCTAGATCTATCTATCTTAAATGAATTGCGTCAATTACAAGACGCTGATGACCCAAATTTAGTCGATGAAGTAATAGGAGATTTTTTAATTAATGTAAAAAATAACTTAGTTATTATTAACCAAGCGATTAAAGAAGATAATGCCAAAGAACTAGAATTTGCTGCCCATTCGCTTAAGTCCAGTAGTGGAACTATTGGTGCAAAACAAATGGCACAAATATGCACAGAATTAGAATTTATTGCTCGTAAAGGAATAACTACTAGTGCTTATGCTTTATATTTAGCATTGCAAGAGGAATTTGGTTATGTGGGCGAAGCACTAGAAAATCAACGAAATAAATCATAGGAATATCCATTCATTATAGTAATACAGCCTAATAGGACTTTTGTGAATAAATCGCCATTAAATAAAAGTAAATTACCTTTAACCGCAATTATCATTGGTATAGTAAGCTTATTTTCTGATTTAAGTACAGAAATGGCCTATCCTTTATTACCACTTTTTATTACCACTTTAGGTGCTTCACCTATTTACTTAGGGTTAATTGAAGGAGTAGCAGAAGCTACAGCAAGCCTTATCACAGGGTTTTCAGGGTGGATTTCTGATTGGTTCCAAAAACTTAAGGTTATTGCAGTCCTAGGTTATGGGATGACAACTATAGCTAAACCTGTAGTTGCTTTGGCTACAGGGGTTCCAATGGTAATGGCAGGCCGCTTTATCGATAGATTTGGTAAAGGAATCCGTTCTGCTCCAAAAGATACCATTTTGGCTAATATTGCTACTCAAGAAAACAGAGGTCAGATTTTTGGCTTTGAAAGAATG